>DATGVD010000450.1:0-8012 GCA_035300785.1 Pyrinomonadaceae bacterium
CCGCGCGATTCAATCCCGCGGCGCGCACTCGCACCCGCACCCGATCCGCTGTCGCGCGCGGCGCATCGGCAACGTCGCGAACCTCGAGGCCTTCAACGCCGCCGAAGGAAACAATTGTGACTGCTTTCATGATGAGGCGGAGGCTAATTCGAAAGCTTGCGTGCGCGACTGAGGACATTCTCCACATTGAATCCCAGATTCTTCATCGCCACATCGCCGGGGGCGGAAGCCCCGAAGCGATCGAGGCAGATCACATCACCCTTCGGACCAACGTAACGATCCCATCCCTGACGCACGCCGGCCTCGATTGCGAGGCGCGCGGTGATTGACGGCGGCAGAATTTCATCGCGATAGTCCTGCGGTTGCTCTTCGAACAATTCGGTGCAGGGCATTGAGACGACACGGGTGGCGATGCCGTCTTTTTGTAATTGCTCGCGGGCTTCGAGAGCGAGCGAGACTTCGGAGCCGGTGGCGATCAGGATCAACTTTGGCGCGACCCGGTCGCTACCGCTCCCGGTACTGACCTCATCGCGTGAGGTGCTCGCTGCCTCTGCCAAAATATATCCACCACGGCGCAGGCCCTCGGCGGATGAGTAAACTGTACGATCGATCAACGGAACTTTCTGCCGTGTCAAAGCCAGCGCCGTCGGTGCGTTGCGGCGCAGAATTGCCAGCCGCCAGGCTTCGCGGACTTCGTGCACATCGGCGGGACGCACGACGAACAGATGCGGAATCGCGCGCAGCGCGGCGAGATGCTCGATCGGCTGGTGCGTCGGGCCGTCTTCGCCCAGGCCGATCGAGTCGTGCGTGAAAACGTAAATCACCTGCACTTCTGAGAGCGCGGCCAAACGGATCGACGGACGCATATAGTCGGAAAACGTCATGAACGTCCCGCCGTAAGGAATCAGTCCGCCGTTGAGCGAAATGCCCGTCAGCGTTGCGCCCATCGCGTGTTCGCGCACGCCAAAATGAATGATGCGGCCGTCGTAGCTGCCGGCTTCAAAGCTGCCGCTGTCTTTGATGTCCGTGTTGTTCGACACGCCCAGATCGGCCGAACCGCCGATCAGCATCGGCAGATGCGGCGCCAAAGCATTGACGACCTGGCCGCTGGCGACGCGCGTGGCGACCGGTTTCGCATCTTCGAAAGATGGCAGATGATCTTCCCAACCAGCGGGCAAATCACCGTCCATCATCGTGCGGAATATCGAGCCCAACTCGGAATGTTTCTCCACATAGCCCGACACCAACTCGTCCCATTGCGCTTCGGTTTGCGCGCCGCGATCGATTGCTTCTCGGAAATGGGCGAGCGCTTCATCGGGAACGTAGAACTGTTTGTCTTCCGGCCAGCCAAGATGTCGCTTGGTCTCGCGGACTGCTTCTTCGCCGGGCGCATCGCTGTGCGCTTTGCGCGTGCCGGCCGTGGGCATGCCGTAACCAATGGTTGTCTTGACGGAAATCAGCGTCGGTCGATCCGCGACGGACTGCGCGTCACGAATCGCAGCTTCGATCGCCTCGAGATCGTTTCCGTCATCGACCGTCGCAGTGTGCCAGCCATACGCTTCAAAGCGTTTGGGTACACTCTCGCTGAACGCCAGGTCAGTAAAGCCTTCGATGGTGACGTGATTGTCGTCGTAGAGATAAATCAGCTTGCCAAGCTTCAAATGACCCGCGAGCGACGCGGCTTCCGACGCGACGCCTTCCATCAAATCGCCGTCGGACACGATCGCGTAAACGTAATGATCGATCAGCGGAAAGTCTTGCTGGTTGAATTTCGCCGCCAGATGCGCCCCGCCCATCGCCATGCCGACGCCGTTCGCAAATCCCTGACCCAGCGGCCCGGTCGTGATCTCAACTCCCGGCGTCAGGCCGTACTCCGGGTGGCCCGGCGTTTTCGATCCCCACTGGCGAAAGTTTTTGATTTCGTCGAGCGACAGATCGTAACCGGTGAGATACAGCAGCGAGTAAAGCAGCATGCACCCGTGACCGGCGGAAAGCAGAAAGCGATCGCGATTCTCCCACTTCGGATTCTTCGGGTTGAAGCGCATAAAGCGGGTCCACAAGACATAAGCCATCGGCGCGGCGCCGAGCGGCAAGCCGGGATGTCCTGACTCCGCTTTCTGCACCGCATCGAGGGCCAACGCGCGGATGGTGTTGATGCAAAGTTGATCCAATTCCGGAGTAACGTCCGATTGTTTCTGCATGGTAGCGCTCATCTTTGTTCCTTAGTTTGCCACAGGTTATAGAGACAGGCAGAACGAAGGAGCATTGGCCACAGATAAACACAGATTTTCACGGACAAGAAATAAGCAATTCCTATCTGTGTCAATCCGTGTTCATCCGTGGCTGATCAATCGTTCGTAGAGCTCTTGCTGCCGTTCGATCGCCCGCGCGTAGACTTCATGCCGCGTCAGATCGGGTTCGAAATATTCACCAGACCCTGACTCAACTGTTTCGATACTGCCTATTGTGCCAATCGTTTCCAGCGCAAGCAAAGCCGCGCCGCGACAGGAAGCTTCACGCGTGCAAGAAAGTTCTATCCTCCGGCCGACCACATCGGCGCTCATTTGCGCCCACGCGCGCGAAGCGAGCAGCGCGTTGCCACTCGCCACGACGACGGCGTTTGGCGCGATAGTATCAAGCGCGCGCGCCAACAAAGCGAAGCGATAACTGACGGCTTCCATGGCGGCGCGCAGAATATCGATTGGTTTCGTGCTCGCTGTCAATCCAATAATCGCGCCCCGCGCCGCCGCTGACCAGCCCGTAGCTCGCTCGCCCGACCAGAACGGTAAAACGGTGAGACCGTGCGCGTCGGGTTCCATTAGCGCGAGCGAAGTTTCGATCTCATCATCGGCGTAATTCAGCAATAGCGTGTCTTTCATCCAGGCGTGCAGACCGCCGCCGTCAGAGAGAGCGCCGCCAACAACCACGCGTTCGCGATCCGCGCGATAGCAAAACAGCTCGCGTGGCAGAGACTGCGGCGGACTTCCCGCGCAGAGCACGCGCATCGCGCCTGAGGTTCCGATCATCAGACTCGCGCGCGTGGAATCGACACAACCGGCGCCGATGTTATTTGCGGCTCCGTCGCCAATCGCCGGAAACCAGGCCGCGCGATCCAGCAAAGGCCAGCGCAGCGCATACTCTTCGCGCAGTCGCCGCACGGTTTGACCTGATGAAGCAAGCGGCGGCAGTTGCTCGGCCGCAATCCCGAGCGTTTCCAACAACTCTCCGTCCCATTCGCACTGGCTCTGATCGAAGAGCCCGGTGGCCGAAGCCATCGAAACGCTGGTAGTTGCGTCGCTGAACAATTGCAGAAAAAGATAGTCGGAGAACGAAAGCCATCGAGTTACTTTGCGCCAGAGTTCACCGCGATTGTTTTTCAGCCACAGCAACTTTGCCGGCCAATAGCTCGGATGAAAGCGCGCGCCGGTGCGCGGGTGAGCTGCGCTTTCATCGAATCTCGATCGCAGTTCGGTGACTGCATCCGCCGCGCGCGTGTCGGCCCAGCCGAGGGAGGGCGTTAGCGCGCGTCCCGCATTATCGACGCCTACCAGGCTGTGCCAGAAACACGAAGCGGCGACGTAGTCGATGCGCGAGACGAAGGTTTCGGCGCGCGCGACGGCGACGTCGATGGCTTGGGCGACGAAGCTGACCAGCGCGTCCGCATTCGCATCTCCTCCGGTGCCTAACTTGGAATGAAAATCACTCGCCAGCGCGGTTTGCGAGCCTTCGATCTCCTGGCCCCGACTGTCGAACAGCGCGGCGCGCACGCCCGAAGTGCCGAGATCGAAAGCCAGTACTACAGGTTCATCGGGATCGGTGCGCAAAAACGCCGCGAGCAAGGATGGATCGATCTCCAGGCTGTCTTCGAGAGCTACTTCGTCGATGACGGTACTCATCAACCCAGTACGGGGGATCAGATGCAAGCTCGTTACAGGCCGGGCCGAAGCGCCCATGTCATCGTCGCTAACGCAGGTCGGTTAGGCCCGAGGCAATCGTCTACTGCTTAGGTTTCACGACATCTTTCGTCTTGTCGACAACTTTGTTCGTCACGTGCTTGCCGCGGCGACCGACCCTGGTGCCCACCCGCCTGCCCTGGCGGCCAACCGTCTTGCTCCTGGCAACAACGTTTTCGCCAACGTCCTGGCTCTTCTCGGCGACTGTTTTGCTTTTGTCGACGACCTTGTCGGAGGTGTTAGTGGCGGCGCGCCTGATTCGGCCGCGGCGATGGCGCCGGCGTGGATGCGTTAGCCTGGCCTGCGTATTGGCTTGAGCGCTCTGCTTGGTTTGCTCCGCGGCGCGAGCCGATGACGGTCCAGTAAAACAAACCGTCAGACAGACTGCAAAGAGCAATCCGAAGAGCACAAAAACTTTCTTCATGCGTCCCCCTCGATCCGTTGAAATGTGCGAAGAATTCTGAGCAGACAGCTTCTCACACCGCCTCGCGGTTAGTCCAGCATTTGCGGTGGGCGTTTGTTCCAGGATCTTCTCTGCGCAACCTTTGCGACCTCGGCGTCTCTGCGGTGAGCTTTTCGAGGCACAGGATTCACCGCAGAGACGCAGAGAACGCGGAGTTAGCGCAGAGAGTAAATCATTTTCGTGGTAATCAGCGCTGTCGAAGTTATAATGTAGCTCCAGGCGCACACAGGATGCGCGCTCTCCGGAAGAACGAGATGCAAGCGCAAACACTCAACTGTCCCAACTGCGGCGCGGCGATTTCTTCCGACTCGCCGCAATGCCGTTACTGCGAATCGAAACTTGCCACGATTGCGTGTCCGTCCTGTTTCGCGATGATGTTTATCGGCAGCCGTTACTGTCCGCACTGCGGCGCGGCGCCGGCCGAAGCCACGGCCGCGCCACTGTCCGTGCTGAAATGTCCGCGCTGCAAGACTGACATGACTTCGGTCACGATCGGCGCGGAGCCCATGCGCGAGTGCGAGCGGTGCGGCGGTCTTTGGGTTGAGGTCGCGGTATTCGAAAAGATTTGCGCTAATAAGGAAGAACAATCAGCCGTGCTTGGCGGGGCTTCGGTGGCGCCGCCACACCCGGTTTCAATGAGCAGCCAGCCGAACCAGATTAGTTATGCGCCATGCCCGCAGTGTGGCCAGTTGATGAATCGAATTAACTTTGCCCGTTGCTCCGGCGTGGTTGTCGATGTTTGCAGGGGCCACGGCACCTGGTTCGATCGCGACGAGCTGCGCGAGATTGTCGAGTTCGTACGCGGCGGTGGCCTGGAAGTTAGTCGCCAGAGAGAGAAGACCGAGTTGGAATTTCAGCGCGAACAACTGCACGCCGAACAGCTGGCGGCCGCGACCCGCGAGGATTCCCTTAGCCGCTACTATTCCGAAGACGATCGCGTCGGCGGCCTCTCGGCGGCGCATGGGTTGTTGAAGTTTTTGATTGAATGACAGCTTGGTACAGAATCGGGAACCGTAGCGAGCGGATGCTGCCAATCAAGTTGAGTTTGTGATCCCGTCGCTACCGCTCCGGGTTCCGTAACGATCGCTTGCTCACTTCAAGGCCACAATGTTTCTAGCTCGCCGCCCTTCCCAACGCGAACTCGAGGAGTTCATCGCTCGATCGCGGGATCTGCCTCTTTCATACAACCCAATCGGGATCGCGAAAGAATCTCCGAGCGGATTCAAGGTCGATGAGGCGAGCGGCGTAATCGGGCGCGGCCAGCAAGATTTCGCGCGAGCCAAGCTCGCGCTCGCCGGGTGGCGACACTTTGATTTCGGCTGGGTTGAGCTTTTCCCCCGCGGCGCCGCCATCGAACCGGGAAGCGTCGTCGCCGTGCTCGTTCATCATCTGGGGTTCTGGTCGTTGAATGGATGTCGGGTCGTTTACACTTTAGGCGATCAGCGGACGGGTTCGAATTTTGGCTTTGCTTACGGAACTTTGACCAACCACGCGGAATTGGGTGAAGAAATCTTTGAGCTGTCGCTCGTGCCGGAGACTGAACAAGTGATTTACAGAATTCGAGCGGTGTCGAAAGCGCGGGCGACATTGGCGCGGATTGGATATCCGTTTACGCGCATGCTTCAGGAACGATTCCGTCAGGATTCAATCACTGCCCTGCGGCGAGCCATATGCACGAATCCTTAGTTTCGGATCTCGGCCGGCATCTTCGCCGCTTGAGCGCTTTCCCAAAAACCAAAGGCCGGCAGAGTGATTCCCGCCAGCCTTAATATTCGCAATCTACTGACCGCGATTCAGTCAAGCTTCTTAGCCCGCTCCTTTTTCCTGCGGCGCAGCTTTGCGGCTATGCCAGTCAAACCTGTTCCAAGCAGTAAGAGCGTGGCGGGTTCAGGAACGGGACTCTGTTGTCCGGTAAATCCAGCTGTTAGGCTGGCGGAACGGCCCGTTTGCACAAATAGATTGGGGACTGTCAGTGAAAACGTGCCCGTGTTGGTTCCGTTGTTGAACGTGAAGACCTGAGTGGGGTTACTAAACTGGACGTTGACGCCCCCCTGATCGATGTTTGGCGAGACACTGCCCAGGATGGTCGCCGTGTAAGTAGTTCCTTGTCCACCACCGATGCCGGATGGCGCGGTGAATGTTACGTTCAAAGTAAACGTCCCAGCGAGTGGCTGTAAAGGCGATGTGCTTAGGAAAAATGAACCCAGGCTGTTAGGGCCACTCAAGGAGCCAATGCCGAGCGCGGTTGTGCCAGTAAAGGCGTTACCAGTGAATGTTAATTGGGGTACACCGGTGATACTCCCCGTGGTCGAACCGGTAATGGTTACCTCGTCGGCTCGCGCTATGCTGTGACTCGCGCCGATGATAACCAGGCTCGCAAGCCCGACAAGAATACACTTTACAAATGACGACGCGACGCTTTTCATAACAGTTATCCCTTCTTGCAAACAGACGTCAAATTGAAACGGTCCGGCGAGAGAGTTCCGCGGGACAAATGCTACTCTCCGGCCTGACAAAGCCTCTTCTGTGACACTCTGCTCTTTTCAGAAGCTAGAAAGAACCAATGGACGAGTCCTTCCAGAAGAATCTTGGGTGGTAGGGCGCGGCTTCTTCAGAATTCTCAAGATCGAGCCGTAGTCATTCAGATTTTCCACCTGTTTGCAGCGCATTGGCTGCGGCTGGACTAATAGGCCCGTAACTTTCCGACAAAAACGCGACGGAGAGTAAGACCGTTAGATCAATTCGCCTCGTCGGGCCCAGACTCACTCCGCCGATAGATGTCATAGTTATTCAGACTCTCAACCTGCTCGAAATCCTTTTCCAGCAATTCGATCAAGTGATCCCGGTTCTCGACCGGATCTTCTTCGAGCTGAAGATCCTGTTTGACGATCAGCCAGCGGACATTTTTTTCGCGGCAAAGATTGGCGATCTCTTCGGGGCTGTACGGATTCGTGGTGTGGTCAAACAGCAAGACCGGGAAGCGCGGGCGCCGGCCCGTCGTGTAGTAGAAAAGATCTTCGCCGGGAATCAGCACCAGACCATCGTCCCGCGGGATGTTCTTTTCGGAATAGCGCACCAGCTCCTCGAAATTTGGAATCCAATCGCCGCGCACGGAAAGCCCTTTCAATTGAGGCAACGTCGATCGTGCCAGCTCACCTTCTGAAAGATTCGCGTAATCGAGCCGCTCGTGCGCACGGACGTAGAACGCGCCGGAGATCAGGAGTGAAGCAGTAACGATCGCGACCAGCGGGATCGTCGTCGACGATGACCATGATTTCAACAGCGAAGCGAGTCCGGCGATCGCGCTCGCGAACAAGATTATAAAGAGCGGCCAGACCGCGTAAGTCGATCCCCAAAGCTGTTGCGAAATGAAATTTCCGTTCACCGCGGCGATCAGAATGAAAGGCAGCACCAGCGCGATCCCGGTTCGTCGTTTGATCGATGCGACCGCGATAACGAACGCGACGATCAAGAGCAGCGGCCAGACTCCGATCAGTCGATCGGCCCGCTCTGACGCATCTTGTTCGCGCAGCAGATAGATTGCCGGCCAGGCAAAAGGCGCTGACATCAGGAGCGCGGACAAGAGCGCCGGCACG
>DATGVD010000451.1:0-25382 GCA_035300785.1 Pyrinomonadaceae bacterium
AACTTTGCATGGCGGGCGGCGTGGCGCTGAATTGCGTCGCCAACGGCCGCGTACTGCGCGAAGGCCCGTTCGAAGACATCTGGATTCAACCGGCGGCAGGCGACGCCGGTGGCGCGATCGGGATCGCATTGGCGATCTGGCATCGTTATCTGGGGAACGAGCGAGTCAGTCCGGAGAAGACAGGAAGCTGGCGCTCGCCTCGCGATCAAAGCAGTAATGGTTTACCGCCATACGCAGACGGAATGAAAGGATCGTTCCTCGGTCCGCGGAATTCGGTCGAAGAGATCGAAGGATTTCTAAAATCAAAGAGCTTGCCGTACAAGAAATATGCGCGCGCGCAATTGCCGGAAGTTGTCGCTGGAATCCTGGCCGACGAGAAGATTGTCGGTTTGCACCAGGGCCGGATGGAGTTTGGTCCGCGCGCGCTGGGCGCAAGGAGCATCATCGGCGATGCGCGCTCGCCGGCGATGCAGTCAGTGATGAATTTGAAGATCAAGTATCGCGAAAGCTTTCGTCCGTTTGCTCCGAGCGTGCTCCGCGAAAACGTTGCCGACTGGTTCGAGCTGGACTACGACAGTCCCTACATGATGCTCGTAGCTGATGTGGTCGAAGGCCGTCGTCGCGAAATGAGCGATGAAGAAAAAGGACTTTTCGGGATCAGCAAACTAAACATCAAGCGGTCTGAGATTCCCGCAGTGACGCACGTTGATTACTCGGCGCGCATTCAAACCGTCAGGCGCGAAACCAATCCGCTCTACTGGGAAATCATCGAAGCCTTCCGTCAAAAAACGGGCTGCCCGGTGATCGTCAACACCAGTTTCAACGTGCGCGGTGAGCCGATTGTGTGCACGCCGGAAGACAGCTATCGTTGCTTCATGCGTACTGAGATGGATTATCTGGTGCTCGAGACTTGTGTCTTAGACAAGCGCGAACAACCGAAGCTGAAAGAGAAGGCCGACTGGCGCGCAGAGTTCAAACTCGATTGATTCGCCGCCAGGAAAGAAATCTGGCCTCCTGAAGAAGACGACCCGTGGCCCGAGTAGATGAGAATTAGCGTCATTGTTCCAGTCCGCAACGAGGAAGAGTCCATACGCGCCCTCCTCGATGGCTTGCTTACTCAGACGCGCAGGCCCGACGAGATAATAATTACGGATGGCGGTTCGACCGATATGACTGCCAGGATCATAGAGGAATACATAACGCGCGGGGCGCCAATCCATCTCATTCGTGAAGAAGTCGCGCTCCCCGGACGCGGACGCAATCTGGCGGCAGCGCATGCCTCGTCCGAGTGGCTGGCTTTCACGGATGCCGGAATCCGTCCCGCGAGCAACTGGCTGGCGGCACTTGCCGCGCGAATAGAACAGGAACAGGCGGCGGATGTCGTTTATGGAGGATGGGAACCTGTCACTGACAGCTTCTTCAAAGAATGCGCGGCAATTGCCTATCTGCAACCGCCTACGGAAACTCATGGTAACTTGATGAGGTCACACTTTATCGCGTCGGCGATGATGCGCCGCTCGGTCTGGCAGGCTGTTGGTGGTTTCCCGGAACACTTGCGATCCGCAGAAGACATCCTGTTCATCGCTAAAGTGAAGGAAGCGAAATTCCGTACAGTTTATGCTCCCCAGGCTCTGGTTCATTGGAACATTCAACCCACTCTGTGGCGCACCTTCAAACGCTTCGCTTCATATTCACGCCACAACCTCCGGGCCGGCTTGTGGAGACAATGGCAGGCAAACATTTTCAAGTACTACGCAGTAATTCTGATCCTTGCTTTACCCGCGCTCGCCCTTAACGGCTGGTGGTGGCTGGAGGTAACCGGGGCCTTGTGGCTGTTGATGCTAGCCGCTCGTTCCATTGTCGCTCTGAGCCGAAACCGCAACCAATACCCGGCAGGCGTCGGTGGCAACCTGTTACGAATGGTCCTGCTCATTCCGCTTCTGGCCACAATTGATGCGGCAACTTTCATCGGGAGCCTCGGTTGGGTGGTAAAGGATAAGCTTCATCCGAACCGCAGAAGCGCAGGTAACAAGGATGACGCTTAAAGGCAAACGCGTCCTCTTTATCTCATATAACGGGATGCTCGACCCTCTGGGCCAGAGCCAGGTTATTCCCTATCTGAAAGAGCTGAGCAAGGAAGGCGTCAGCTTTACTTTGTTAAGCTTTGAGCGCGACCACGCTTACACGCGTGCCGGCCTTGAGCAGTCCGCAGATCTGCGCCAGGAGCTGGCCGAGTCAGAGATCGATTGGCACTGGCTGCCTTACCACAGGTCGCCGTCGCTACCGGCGACGGGCTATGACGTGTGGGCCGGAATACGATACGGCAGCCGGCTGGTGCGGCGTAAACAGATTGAAATGATCCACGCGCGCAGCCACATCCCGGCGGCGATTGCTCTACGCTTAAAGCGGCGCTTTGGCGTCAAAATGATTTTCGATGTGCGCGGACTGTTGGCGGAAGAATACGCCGATGCGGGCCACTGGCGAAAGGACTCCATTCCCTATAGGATCACCAAGGCCGTGGAAGCTCGCGCGCTCGCTGCTGCGGATGGCGTAGTTACCTTGACCGAAAGAATCTGGCCGCTGATCAATCAATGGGACAGCCTGCGAAACCGCAGCGTCGCGCATCAGGTTGTACCCTGCTGCGCCGACCTGGAACTGTTCCGCTTCAGCCTCGAAGATCGCGCTCGCCGCCGAGCCGAACTCGGGCTACAGGATCGCTTTGTGCTTGTTTATAGTGGATCGATTGATGGTTGGTATTTAACCGGGAGTATGGCTGACTTTTTTGTGACGATGCGCCGGCGAACGCCTGATGCGCATTTCCTCTGGCTGACCCCGGCCCGTCACGAACGTGTGCATGAACTGATGAAAGCCCGGGGAGTCAGCGAATCGGACTATACCGTAGTGGCATCCACGTCGCGAGATGTGCCTTCGTATCTATCTGCCGCTGATGCCGGACTCGCGTTTATCAAACCCTGCTTTTCGAAACTGGCTTCCTCGCCGACAAAGTATGCAGAATATCTCGGCTGCGGTCTCCCCTTGATCATTAACGAAGGCGTTGGCGATTCAGATGTTTTGATTACTCGCGAAAAAGTTGGCGCTCTGGTTCATGATTTCAACGAACCTGAATACGCTAATGCATCCGCCCTGATTGAAGGCTTTGCCGGATATGCGGAGCAAACGCGCCGGCGAACTCGAGAAGTAGCTGAACGACTGTTTGACGTGCGGACGGTCGGCGGCAATCGCTATACGCGCCTTTACGAAAACGTCCTGGCAAGTCAGAAGTAAAGTTTGATGTGCTGTTCCTCTCCTACGGTCGTCATCGGTTTACGCTCCAATGAAAGTTCTCGCCCTAGCATCATACCCGACGGAAGCAGCAGCCACGCGTTATCGTCTGGCACAGTTCGTCGCGCCGTTGGCTGAGCGGGACATTGAACTTACGATCCATCCCTTTATCGACGCGAAACTTTTCGGGCGATTGTATCAGCCCGGGGCCTGGCTGCGGAAAGTGGCCGGACTCATCAAATCAGCTCTGTTGCGGTTCAATGAACTGCCGGCGGCCAGAAGTGCCGACGTCGTTCTGATTCAGCGTGAAGCGATGATTTTCGGCCCGCCGTTAATCGAGTGGCTCACGACGCGCGCCGCGAAGCGTCCGATGGTGCTCGATTTGGACGACGCCACTTACGTCTCATATACTAGTCCGACTTACGGCGGCGCCGGTTCCGCTTTGAAGTGGTTCGGCAAGACGGACGATTTGATTAAGTGGGCCGCGATCGTAACTTGCGGCAACCGCTCGATTGCCGAATACGTGGAAACTAAGGGAGCGCGCGCCCGGATCATTCCGACCGTGGTTGACACGGCAATTTTTCAGCCGGCGCCGCGCCGCGACGACGATCCAGTAGTGCTCGGATGGATCGGGACGCATTCAACTTTTCCCTATCTGCAATCGATTTTTCCGGTGTTGAGTGAGTTGGCTAAGGAGCATAGATTCCGTTTGAAGATCGTGGGCGCGGGCAAAGACGAAGTTAGCATTCCGGGCGTGGAAGTTGAGAACCTGCCGTGGACGCTGGAGCGCGAAGTTTCGGACTTTCAATCGATCGACATCGGGCTCTATCCCATCGACGCCAGTTTATATTCCGGCAAATGGGCTTCCGGAAAGTCTGGATTTAAGGCGATACAATACATGGCCGTGGGCATTCCTTACGTAGCAACGCCGGTGGGCGGCTCGGCGGAAATTGGCGAAGCCGGCACGACGCATTTCTTCGCCACGACCGTTGACGAGTGGCGGCAAGCGTTAGAGACACTGCTTTCCGACGGTGAGCGGCGACGAAGCATGGGCGCCGCGGGGCGGCGTCACGCCGTTGAGCATTACGAACTGCGGGCGCAGGCCGACAAGCTCGCGGAAGCGTTACGTGAAGCCGCGAAACCGGCGTGAGTGAGCCAGGAACGAATGCATCGAACCAGTAAATTCAAGCTGCTTGTGCTCGCTTGCGTGGCGCTGCTCCCATCATTTCTGAAGCGCCCGTGTTACCGGTTTTTCTTTGGATACCGAGTGGGAAAGCGGGTGCGAATCGGACTCAGCATTCTTGAGGCCGGTGTGTGTGAGATCGGCGACGACTCGCAGATCGGACACCTGAACGTAGTGATCGGAGTGAAGAAGGTGACGCTGGGAGATCACGTGCGAATCGGACACTTGAACATCATCCGTGGCGGCGATGAGGTGAACCTGGCCCGCTACTCCGAGCTGCTGCGGCTAAATGAAATCAACTCTATTCGCGAACCCGAGGTCGTAAATCCGGTTGATCCACGCTTTTCTCTGGGTGCCGGGAGCATCGTCACCACGGGGCACAAGATTGACTTTACGGATCGCGTCGAGATTGGCCGGCGAGCGATCATCGGCGGGCGCAACTCTTCGCTGTGGACACACAATCGGCAGCGCACGCTACCCGTCAGCATCGGCGACTTTGCTTATGTGGGATCCGAAGTCCGGGTGGCCCCGGGAGGTTGCATCCCGTCGCGATGCATCATCGGGATTGGCGCCGTGATTACCGGGAAGATCGAGGCGGAAGGCTGGCTCATCGCCGGGGTTCCCGCGAAGCCAATCAAGGAACTGAGCGCTGACGATAGATTTCTGATCGAGCGAAAGACGCGTCCCGATTTACCGGACGATGTATAGATCGAGAGAGGAATAAGGCTTGAACGGTTTACTAACACTTCTCGCCCTCGCGATGTTCGCGGCCGTTCTGGTGGTGGCTCCCGCCGACGGTGGGCCGGCGACGCTGGTTACATTGCCCTTGGCCGCTGTGGTCGGCTTCATGGTTTATAGGATCAAGGACGACCGCAAGTTCCTGCTTCGCCTCTTCGTCGCCGCGCTCCTGGTCCGGGTGTTGCTGGGCACGTTGATTTACACCTTTCACTGGCAGGAGTTTTTCGGCGGCGATGCTTTTACCTACGACTTCTTCGGAGATGCTCTGTTGCGAAGCTGGGCTGGCGATAAGTACTACCAGGGCATGGTCGATCTGTTTACCGGCGGCGGCAGGTCCAGCGGCTGGGGAATGATCTACATGGTCGCCGTGATCTACAAAGTGATCGGTCGAAACATGCTCGCAATTCAGTATGTTAATGCCGTTCTGGGCGCGGCCACAGTACCAGTTGCCTACCTGATCGGGCTGGAGATTTTTCCCAACAAGAGGACGGCGCGGACCTGTGCTCTACTTTCGGCGTTCTTCCCGTCGCTGGTGTTGTGGTCTGCTCAGGGCTTGAAGGACGGCCCGATCGTGTTTCTCCTAACGGTGTCGATGCTGGCAACCTTAAAGCTCGGAAACCGACTAAGCGTGAAATACATGGTGGCCCTCGCGCTGGCCCTCTGCGCTCTCATTACGCTCCGCTTCTATGTTTTCTACATTGTGGTCATAGCCGTTACCGCGGCTTTTGTCTTGGGACGGCGTCCGCTTTCAGCGAAGTCTTTCGCCCGCCAGTTCATTATCATGATCACGATTGGCGTAGTGCTCGGATACTTTGGAGTGAGCCGCTATGCGTCGGCGCAGTTCGAGACCTTCGGCAGCCTTCGGAATCTACAGGTAATGCGGCAGGATGCAGCCAGATCGGCCCAGTCCGGGTTCGGTGAAGACGTTGACGTGTCGACGCCTGCGGGTGCCCTGGGTGCTATTCCGCTTGGGTTCAGCTATTTGCTCTTCGCGCCGTTCCCCTGGCAGTTTGGTTCACTGCGGGCGCTGATTACCTTGCCGGAAATGATCGTGTGGTGGTGTTGCATTCCGTTACTCGTGATGGGGTTGTGGTTCACGATAAAACATCGAGCAAGACAGGTGGCGCCGATTCTTATCTTCACTGTGCTGCTTACTCTTACGTACTCTGTGCTTCAGGGAAACGTGGGTACTGCGTATCGTCAGCGCGCGCAACTCTTGATCTTTTATTTTGTTTTCGTGGCAGTGGGTTTCGTGCTGATGAAAGAAAAGGGAGAAGAAAAAACGCGGAAGCGAAAGGAAGAGAAAGAGAAACGGTCCCGGCCGCGATAGCGGCGGGAGAGGGCCGATGCCGATTAAACCCCGGCTGAAGGACCCCGAACAGGCAGGTTAGAAACCGGCTGCTTCTTTAAATATCCTGGCCAGCGCGCCGGTGTTCTTTCTAACCGAATAGCCCTCTTCGACAAGTTGTCTGCCCGCACTGCCCAGGCTGGCCGCGCGCTTTCGATCACAAAACAAGAGTCGCAACGCTTCGTACCAATCGTTGGCCATAACTGCAGCCAGTCCGACATCCGCCTGTTGGAGAACGTTTTTATTAGCGCCGATCGGACTGACCACGACGGGGATGCCCACAGCCATATAGACGATCATCTTGAAAGCACATTTTCCCAGCGACCATTCAGTATCTGGCAAGGGCATCAGCCCGACGTTCATCCGCTGAACTAACTGAACCTCGCGCGCGCTCGACCAGCGCTCAAAACTCCATTGAGCCGGCGGGATTTTCTTGAGTGAGGGTCTGCGATCGCAAACGACCAGCAGTTTCGCTTCAGGATGCTGTGCCAGGAAATCGGCCAGAGGCTCTTCCAGACTTTCCAGACTTGGGAGGTTTGACGACGTACCGGTCCAGCCGATTACCCAGCTATCGTCTTCCGGCTTCGGCCCTGGTTGCCACCGATCAGTATCTATCGACGTTGGCACAACCCAGGCTCTGGCTCCCACCGATCGGTAATGCTCAGCCAAAAACTCGTTGCCGGCGATCACGCCGTAGCTCTTAGTCGCTATCTCTTCAGAGAAACCTGGATCACCGGTTAACCAGATGGCATCGTCCACATCAAACAATTGTTTGCTGCCGGCCCGGCGCTCGAGCGTGAATCTGCGCGGGACCAGTTCCCGCTCCAGCCAGGTGATGTCACTCGTTCTCGCAGCAAGCAATCCGGGAACCCGAGCCGCGGTCTTGGCGGAGTTCAGCAGGAATCGAATTGGCGGAGAGATGTTCGGCGTGTATTTTCTGAGCCGGAGCGGATACTCGGAAACCTGGATTCCGAGATTAGCCAGCGGCTCGATAAACTGCCGGACCCGGAACCGGCTGGAGGGAACATTCCTTCCCGATGTGAGGGCCGTGACTTTGATCATTATCCTGGCAAAGCCATGATTGCGGTTGCTTCTTTCATCCACCGAAGCCGGAAACCCTGGGTCGATGGACCTGGCCCCTTTTGATCCGATTCTGATTGACAGATTAGCACTATAGCACGTCACAACTGACAACGAATTCGACGAAAATTGCGATGAATAGTGTGGCCGACGGATTACCCGTCTGGTCCGGTCGAAACCCGAGTTCATATTAATAGGGCTTGAATCTATTCTCGTGATCGGTTAAGTTCATCAACCTTCTGGGAAAGATCCAGCAAATGACTCTTTTGCCAGGCCACAAATCGCGCCTGAGACGCGCGCCGTCACCACGCCCCTTGCCTAACGAGCCGATTGGCTCGAAGTCCAGCTCAACCAGGATAAGACTTGTTCATATAATTAACGACGTCTCGATCGGCGGGGCTGAGATGATGCTCTATAAGCTACTCTCTCAGGTGAACCGAGAGCGCTTTGACCCAATCGTCGTCGCCCTTAGAAACCGCGGGCAATTACATCGCCGCATCGAAGCTCTGGATGTACCGGTGTACAACGTAGCGATGCGTTTGGGAGTACCGACCCCCACGTCATGTTGGCGCCTGATTCGGCTGATGCGTCGACTGAAGCCGGACTTAATCCAGGGCTGGATGTATCACGGCAGTTTGGCTGCCCTGGTCGGAGGGGCGTTTGCTGGTCGTTCAGTGCCGGTGGTTTGGAACATTCGCCAATCACTCAACGGGTTCAATTACGAAAAGCGCGCGACTGCGGCGATCATCAGGTTCCTGGCGCACTTATCAAAGAGGCCCGCCAAGATTATCTACAACTCCAGAATCGCGGCCGCGCAACATGGAGCCATTGGCTATGAGCTGCAGGACAGCCTGGTCATCCCCAACGGCTTCATGACGAGCTTGTTCACTCCTTCCCAGGAAGCTCGCAACAGCGTTCGGGTAGAGTTGGGCATCCCTGACGAAACGCTCCTGATTGGCCTCGTCAGTCGTTATCACCCCGTGAAAGATCACGCTAACTTTTTGCACGCCGCCGGGCTTTTACTCAAGACACATCCGGATGTGCAATTTGTCCTTTGCGGCGACGGAGTCAATTGGGTTAATCCATCTTTGTGCAAGCTGATTGATGACTTGAAGCTAACTGAGCGCGTGCATCTGCTGGACCAACGTCAGGACATGCCGCGAGTCACCGCGGCGCTTGATATTGCGACTTCCTCATCGTGCGCCGAAAGCTTTCCCAACGTCATCGGTGAAGCAATGTCCTGCGGCGTTCCCTGCGTGGTGACGGACGTGAGCGACCTGTTGTGGATTGTTGGCGAAACCGGACGCGTGGTGCCGCCCAGAAATGCGCAGGCGCTCGCCGGCGCCATGCAGGAACTGGTGGAACTTGGACCTGGGGGCCGCGAAAAATTGGGAAGAGCGGCACGCGAGCGAGTGTTGAAGCACTTCCCGCTCAAAGATATCGACTCGCTTTACGAGGCTCTGTATGAAGACGTTTTAGGCCGGCACCCGATGCCGGCTTCTTCCAACGTTCGTTATCATGAGTTTACTGAGCATGCCTCGAGTACCAGTACCGCCCGGGAGGAAGCGATCCAAAGTTCCTCAAAAGCCAGAAGATCCTCCATGAGGTTCGAGTAGCCGGTTGCCGCTTCGACCTCGAAGGATTCGCGTCTATCCTCACGCCAGTTATGTCACACGAATCCATTCGTCCAGAAGACGGACGCGGCTCGGCTGAACTTGATAAGCAGATGACCGCCACCTCGCGGCATCTTTCCGACGACTCTACGCCCCCCCTGGTTTCCATCTGCATTCCCACCTTCAACGCGGCCCGTTGGATTCAGGTCTGTCTTGAATCAGCGCT
Organism: Pyrinomonadaceae bacterium; assembly: GCA_035300785.1. Classification (GTDB taxonomy): domain Bacteria; phylum Acidobacteriota; class Blastocatellia; order Pyrinomonadales; family Pyrinomonadaceae; genus UBA11740. The sequence goes on from DATGVD010000451.1 coordinate 9,471, forward strand.
GGCCCAAACCTATCCGCGTTTGGAACTGTTGATCATCGATGACGGGTCGACCGATGAAACGGTTGAATTGATCCGCTCGGTTGACGACGAACGGATCCGGCTGCTGGCTAATGAGCAGAATATAGGCCTGGCGCATAACTGGAATAAGTGTATAGAAATGTCGCGCGGGAATTTCATCAAGTTTCTCTTCCACGATGACATCTTGTATCCGGAGTGCGTCGAACGGATGATGAGGTTGCTCCTTTCAAACGAGAGTGTCGGCCTGGTTTTTTCGCCCCGCGACGTCATTGTGGAAGGGGATCCTGAAGCAGAGCTGACAAAGATTTGGTTGCAGAACTGCACCACTCTCCACACCAGGTTTCGCGCCATCGAACCCGTCAATTCTGGAAGAGATTTGTTTACTCAGTATCTGGATCGCGGATTTCGGGGCAATTGGATTGGCGAGCCGTCGTCGGTGCTCATCAGAAAAGAGTGCTTCACCCGATTAGGATTGTTCAATCCTAACCTGTATCAGGTGTGTGACATAGAGATGTGGCTCAGGATCATGTGGTCCTATGATATTGGGTTTCTACCTGAGAAGCTCACCGCGTTTCGGTTTCACTCGGATTCAACCTCGTTCCGGAACATCGCTAGTCGCCGGAACTTTTTGGATCAGTTATGGCTGTTGGAAAGCCTGTCGAACTGTAACTCAATCATGTCGGCGCATCCCGAAATCGAGTGGATCCGCGCCCTTGAGCTGTTACGCTTAGCCAAAGCCTTCTTGTTGCACCCGTTGGCCATCGGGCGTTGGCTGCGAACGGATCAATTGGCGAGGCGGGGAATTCGGTACTTGCCAAAGTGGATTAAGGCCGCTACAGCCTATTCCGCGCGCAAGCTATTCCGGCTGGGGGACCGCGCTCGATGATTTTCTTCCGAAGAGGTACGGCACGCCGCCCGCGCCGAGGACGACGATCAATATCCAGAACGAGTAGCGCAGTCGGTATAAGGCGCCGATATTATTGACTACCAGACCCAGCGCAATCACTCCTATTGCCAAGATGGTGAAAAGAAGCCAGGCTGCTAATTCCCTGCGCGCGCGCCAGAGTCCGGCCAAAGCGAAACATTCAATCGCGTAAGTTACCAGAGTTTCCAGGCCGGAAAGAATTCTGCCACTGATACCAACTTCCGTGCCCGAGTTCAGCCACATGTTTGGAAATGGTGCGAAGAATCCAATGACGGCCGCGCGTGGCAGGTAGCGAATGATATCCGCGCGTCTTTCGAGGCGCACCTCAGGATCTATTACGGATCCCCACGGCGTGCTCCGCTCCGGGTCAGCGGCTTCCAGGCCAAACCCGGCGCGACGTATTCCAATCTGCTCCCCAATGGGAAGTGCCTGGATTTGTTCGGGAAGGACTCGTCGTCTGGCCTTGGTGTGCTGTTGATTTCGAAATGCCGACTGAAAGTGAGGGGTGATTACAAAGGCCGCGATCATGATCGCCGCCAGGCCAACATTGCCGATCAGAACGCGCCGCTCACGCACTAGTCGAGCAAGCAGAAACACACCGAACAATCCAACCATGGCGCCAGTCAGGTCCCACATCGGCAGGCGGACAATTCTGATCATGACGATCGACAGCGCCGCCGCGATTCCCACCAGCACACCACGATGCCAGGGATAGTTACGCTTCAGACCTCGGGTCATGGCCAGAAACAGAGCCAGGACGGCTACGAGCAACAGCGGGTCCCTCAGCAACTGCATGGTGTGTAGCAACAAGGAAGGCCATAGGGCGACGATTGTTGCGGCCATCAAGCCCGCCCGATAATCAAAGACTTCTTTTCCTAGTTTAAAGACGAGCGTCAGGATTGCCAGATAGTAAACCAGATTCAGAGGTTCGATCGCGAGAACGCTAAAGCCCATCCAGCGAGAAACAGCGGCCACCGGGAGTGAGTAAAGACGAACATGCAATTGCGTGGGCCAGGTGGCCCAGGTCACCGGACCACTGTTCTTTAGCACCTCAACCAGGTCAGCCACTTCTTCCTGGTACGGGAAACAATCGGAGGCAAATTCGCCGAGTCCGTTGGCGCGAAACTGCGCCGGCATTAGCTGGTACCTGCCCACGGTGAGAATTGCGGCGGCGACCGAAATGTGCAACAGAGCGGCGGCTCCCAGGAAAAGAACTGGGCGCGACTTTAGGGTACCCTTGAGTTTCCGGATCGTTTTCTTCACCGAGAACCAACTGCATCTTGGACATGGCCGCGAGCGTCCGCTAATATTAAGGCCTGTTCCAGCGGAAAGTCATGCAGAGGCAGCGCAGAAGCGCAAGACTTATCCTTCGGGGCGCGCCTTAATTATCAAGAAAACAAAGTGTGTGGCATAGCAGGCATTGTTCGCGCTGACGGCGGTCCGGTCGACCGCGAGTTGCTCGCGCGCATGAACGCGGCGATTCGGCACCGCGGGCCGGACGACGATGGTTTTTATTTCGGCGACGGCGTCGGACTGGCGATGCGCCGGCTCTCAATCATCGACCTCGCGCACGGCCAGCAACCGATTCACAATCAGGACCAGACTGCCTGGATTGTTTTCAACGGCGAAATTTACAACTACCGCGAGCTGCGCGCGCAACTCGAGAGTCTCGGCCACAAGTTTTACACCGACAGCGACACTGAAGCGATCATACACGCCTATGACCAGTACGGAACGGACTGTCCAAAGTATCTGCGCGGCATGTTCGCGTTTGCAATTTGGGACGAGCGAACCAAGTCGCTTTTTCTGGCGCGCGATCGCGTCGGCAAGAAGCCTCTGCTTTACGCGCAAGTGAACGGCCATTTGGTTTTTGGTTCTGAATTCAGCGCCCTGCTCGAACATCCAGCCGTCAGCCGCGACGTCGACTTTGAAGCGCTTCACTATTATCTCGCGTTCATTTGCGTGCCCGCGCCACTGACGGCTTATCGCGCGATTCGCAAGCTTGAGCCAGGCCATTCGCTACTGTGGCGAAATGGCGAAATCAAGGTTGAGCGTTACTGGCAACTCGATTTTTCAAAGAAGGTCGATGTCAACGAAGCGGAAGCCGGCGAACGCGTGGTTGAGTTGCTGCGCGAAGCCGTACGCGTGCGCTTAATGTCGGAAGTACCGCTGGGCGCATTTCTTTCCGGCGGCATCGATTCCAGCGCCGTTGTGGCCTTGATGGCCCAGGAGTCGTCTGAGCAGGTCAAGACTTTTTCGATCGGATTTGACGAGCAGGATTTCAGCGAACTGCATCACGCGCGGCGCGTCGCCGAGCACGTCGGCGCCGATCATCACGAGTTTATCGTCCGGCCGAATGCCATGGAAATTCTGCCGACGCTGGTCGAACACTACGGCGAGCCGTTCGCGGATTCGTCGGCGATTCCCAGCTATTACGTCTCGCGCGAAACTCGTAAGTACGTAACGGTGGCGCTGAATGGCGATGGCGGCGATGAATGCTTCGCCGGCTATCAGCGCTATGCGGCCATGAGTATCGCGCAGAAGTATGGCGCGTTGCCGGGGGCGGGCGCGATTGCCCGGATCTCGCAAGCGTTTCCGGGCTTTGAAGACCGGCCCCGGATATTGCGCCGCGCAAAGCGCTTCCTTACCGCTGCTTCCCAACCGGCGGTCGAGCGCTATCTGCGCTGGATCAGCGCGTTCGACGAGGACGCCCGGCGCAATTTGTATTCTGATGACTTCGGGCATGAGACTTCGCAATACCGCACGGCCAGCATCATCGAACCGTGGTTTGCCCAAGCAAACGGCGCGGGCATCGTTGACGCTGCGCTGCTGGCGGATACGATGACATACCTGCCGAACGATCTGCTGGTCAAAATGGACATTGCCAGCATGGCCGTGTCGCTGGAGGCGCGCTCGCCGTTTCTCGATCATCATGTGATGGAATATGCTGCCAGCTTGCCGGAGAACTTGAAGCTGCGCGGCCTGACGACGAAGTATTTGCTGAAGCGGGTGCTCAGAACATTAGTGCCCGAAGAAAACTTGACGCGCAGCAAAATGGGTTTCGGCGTGCCGATCGGTTACTGGTTTCGCGGCGCGATGCAGCCGTTCTTGCGCGAGACATTGCTCTCTGACAAAGCGCTTTCGCGGGGCTTGTTCAAGCCTGAAGCCGTGCGCAGCTTTGTCAATCGGCATGTTGACGCGAAAGCTGATCATTCGCAGCGGCTGTGGTCGCTTTTGATGCTTGAATTGTGGTTCGAAAGATTCATCGACTGAGGAGGTTCTCGATTGAAAGGCGTCGTTCTTGCAGGAGGTTTAGGTTCGCGGCTGCGGCCGCTGACGGCGGTGACAAACAAACACCTGCTGCCGGTCTACAATCAGCCGATGATCTTTTATCCGATTCAGACGCTGGTCAACGCCGGTATTACCGACATCATGATCGTCACCGGCGGAAACTCAGCGGGTGACTTCCTGAAACTCCTGGGCAATGGAAAAGCTTTCGGGCTGAAGCATCTCAACTACACTTATCAGGAAGGCGAAGGTGGAATTGCCGCGGCGCTCTCGCTGGTTGAGCACTTCGCCGCCGGCGAACCGGTTTGCGTGGTGCTCGGCGACAATATCATTCAGGGAAATATTCGCGCGGCCGTCGATACGTATTGCGAGCAAGGCCAGGGCGCGAAGATTCTTTTGAAGAAAGTTACGGACCCGCAACGCTTTGGTGTTCCGCAGCTCGATGGCCAGCGGGTTGTGAAGATCGAAGAGAAGCCGGCCGAGCCAAAGTCCGAATACGCGGTAATCGGAATCTATATGTACGACCAGCGCGTGTTTGAAATCATTCGCGTTTTGAAGCCGTCGGGACGCGGCGAATTGGAGATTACCGACGTGAACAACGCTTATATTGAGCGGGGCGAGATGACCTGGGACGTGCTGGAGGGTTGGTGGAGCGACGCGGGCACTTTTGAAAGCCTGCTGCACGCTTCAAATCTCGTCGCCGAGACCGGCGCCAACAATTTGGAGCTTGAAAATGCAGCAGAGGCCGGCGCTAATGCCTGAGTTTCAGATCGGCGAGATCAAAGACGTGTTGGTGCGCGAACTGCGCAAGTTCGACGATCGGCGCGGCTGGCTGACGGAATTGTTTCGTCATGACGAACTTGCCGCCGAGTTTTTCCCGGCCATGGCCTACATCTCCTCGACCCGACCGGGAGTCGCCCGCGGGCCGCACGAACACGTCGATCAAGCTGACCTGTTTTGCTTCATCGGCCCTTCGAATTTCAAACTTCGCATGTGGGACAACCGGCCCGATTCGCCGACGTTCCGGAAGGTGATGACGATTGTCGTCGGGGCGGATAATCCCACCGCCGTGGTAGTCCCCAAAGGTGTCGTCCACGCGTATCAAAATGCCGGCACCGTTGACGGCATCGTGATCAACTGCCCGAACCGCCTCTACATGGGCGAGCAGCGGCGCGAACCAATTGACGAGATTCGACACGAAGACGATCCGGAAACGATCTTTCGGATGGACGATTAAGCCATTGCCGATTTTCGATTTCCACTTTCCAATTTGAAATCAAGAGTAGATTGCGAAGCCTGAGACGCCAGGCATTAGCAGTTGGCAAATTAGCAATTGGCAATTGGAAATGAGCAATCGGCAATGAAGATCCTTCGCATCATCGCTCGTCTCAACGTCGGTGGACCGGCGCGTCACGTGGTCTGGCTGGCCCACGGAATGAAATCCGCTGGTTATGACACTCTGCTGGTCGCCGGAGTCGTGCCGCCGGGTGAAGACGACATGAGTTACGCCGCGGCTGCCGCCGGAATTGCGCCGCTAATCATTCCGGACATGAGTCGCGAGATCTCGCTCCGGGATGCCTTCACCACCTGGAAACTTTTCCGTTTGATGCGGCGCGAGCGGCCGGCCATCGTGCACACGCACACGGCCAAAGCCGGCACGGTCGGACGGGTCGCGGGATTAATGTATCGCTGGCTTACGCCCGCGACGCTGATCGGAAGGCCGCGCGCATGCCGCTTTGTGCACACGTATCACGGCCACGTCTTTCATAGCTACTACGGCCGGGTGAAGACACGCCTGTTTCTCGGCATTGAGAGACTGCTGGCCAGACTGGCCACGGATCGCATCGTCGTCGTCAGCACTCAACAGCTCAACGAGATCAACGAGACGTTTCGAGTCGGACAGCGGAAGCAGTTCGCGGTGATTCCGCTGGGCATCGACACCAACGCGTTCGCCGATTGGCAGGAGCGACGACCGCGACTGCGGGCGGAGCTTAAAGTTTCTGACAGCGAATTGCTGGTTGGCATCGTCGGGCGTTTGACCGAAGTCAAGAATCACGCGCTGTTTTTGCGGGCCGCGGCCGCGTGCCGGGCTCTGGTGAAAACGCGCCGCGTGCGCTTTGTGATCATAGGTGACGGAAAGCTGCGCTCTGCGCTCGAAGCGGAAGCGAAGTCGCTTTTGCCGGTCGATGATGTCGTGTTTCTTGGCACGCGGAACGATCCAGAGAATTTCTATCCGGGGCTCGATATTGTAGCCCTCACCAGCTTGAACGAGGGCACGCCGTTGACTCTGATCGAAGCGATGGCAAATGCGCGTCCGGTAATCGCAACTGAGGTGGGCGGCGTCGTCGATCTGTTAGGGCCAACCGTCTCGACCGGTAATGCGGAACCGCGCTATGCAATCTGCGAACGCGGATTACTGGCAAAAAGCGGAGACGCCGAAGGCCTGGCGCGCGGGCTGGCCCGGTTGATAGAGGACGAATCGCTGCGGATTGATTTGGGTGTGAAGGGCCGAGATTTTGTCTTGCGAAATTATGCAAAGGAACGCTTGTTGGCGGACATGACACAGTTGTACAGCCAACTCATTGCTACGGACCCCGCAGCCAGCGAAGGCGCAACCGCTGGCGCGGAACCTGCCGCCGGCGATTACCGTGCTAGACTTACGCCTCGCGTTTGATGACATCGTTTGAAGGGGGTTTGGAGTTTGCGAGTTCTGATCACGGGAGGAGCGGGTTTCATCGGTTCTCACCTTTCCGACGCGTATCTTGAACGCGGCGACGAAGTCTTTATTGTCGACGACCTTTCGACCGGCAGCTTTAGTAACATTCAGCATCTGAAAGATCACTCACGCTTTCACTATAAGATCGACAGCGTTCACAACCGCCCGGTAACCGCCGAGCTGGTCGATCAATGCGACGTGATCTTTCATCTGGCGGCAGCCGTGGGCGTCAAGCTAATCGTTGAAAGTCCCGTGCGCACCATCGAGACAAATGTCCATGGAACCGAAGTCGTGCTCTCTTTGGCCAGCAAGAAGAAGAAAAAAGTTCTGGTCGCCTCAACCTCGGAAGTCTACGGGCTGAGCACTGAGGTTCCGTTTCGAGAGGACGGCAATCTGGTCATGGGCGCGACGACGAAAGGTCGTTGGAGCTACGCGTGCTCGAAAGCGATCGACGAGTTTCTCGCCCTGGCATACTGGCGCGAAAAGAAATTGCCGACCGTGATCGTGCGGCTCTTTAACACGGTCGGACCACGCCAAACCGGCCAGTACGGAATGGTGATCCCAACTTTTGTGAAGCAGGCGCTCTCAGGCCGGCCCATTACCGTGTACGGCAGCGGCGAACAGTCGCGATGTTTCTGTTATGTGGGGGACGTGGTTGGCGCGTTGATGAAATTGATGGACGATGAAAGCGCGGTTGGCGAGGTTTTCAACGTTGGCTCGAATCAGGAGATCACCATCCTTGACCTGGCCCGGAAAGTTAAAGAGCTGACGAATTCCAAGTCGGAAATCACGTTCGTCCCATACGACGAAGCTTACGAGGAAGGTTTCGAAGACATGCCCCGGCGCATTCCTGATATCTCGAAAGTGAATGGTCGGGTTGGCTTTCAGCCGGAAAAATCACTCGACGGAATTCTCGACAGCGTGATCGAATTTCACAGCGAACAAATGTCCGTCGGCCGCGGCTAGGGTTTCAACGCGCCAGCGCCTGCTTGTTGCTGCTGTTCTTACCGGCCTTGATGATGCTGCGCCTGCGCCTCCTGACCGCTGATCTCACCCCAAGCAGACCCTTATGGCGACTATTGATTAGAGCAATCAAGCTCTGATGATGGTTGAAGCCCAGAAGTCGCGCAGCCTTGGTTACGGCGCCGCCGGTGTCCCGGAGGGCGCGCGAGATGATCGCCTTTTCATAGTCGAGCACCTCCTGCTTGAACGAAAAGCCGTCCCAGCTCCTTCCGTCCGCACTCACGTCCAAGTCGACATCTCTATCGTCGGCCATCTTCAGAGTGCCGATCACCTTTTGCGCGCATGAGATTAATCGTTTTGTCGCCGCTGGGTCCTGCGAAGCCTCCAACAGATCCAGGGCCGCCTTGTAATTCGAAACCACTTCGTCAACCGAGATCTGTGGGCCAAGCTCTTCGATGGTGCTGAGGTGGGTCCGGCCGGCGCTTTCAAGATCGCCCGACGTTTGAGCGACTTCGATCGCGCGTTGCAGCGCAGCTTTCGCCCGCGCAATCTTGCCCATGCGCGCCAGCACAGTCCCGTGCGTCGTCAGCGCTTCCGCCAGCAAAGACTGCTCGCCGCCACGCTCGAGCGTTTTCACGGCAGCTTGCGCGAATCGCTCGGCTTCGTCGAGACGATCTTCGGCTAGTAACACGCGCGCACGCGTCTCGTCGACCTGGGATGCCGTGCCATTGTCACCAACTTCGGCACACACTCGCCGCGCCCGATCGAGATGAAGATACGCGTCTTGAAATCTGTTGATGGTGAAGAACAAATAGCCAAGATTGTTTTCAACGCGGGCACAATAACGGGCATGGCCGGCTCGATCAAAGTGATAGCTGGCGGCGGCATATTCGATTAGTGCCCGGTCGGTGTAGTCACTACGATTCTCGGCCAATCCAAGCCTTCTGAACAAGAGTGCGAACTCATTGTGGAAAGCCCCTTTCAGAGCATCGTCGTTACTCTGCTCAACTAAAGACTCCGCTTCTTTATAGAAGCGCAATGCCTCACTCAGTCGCTGTGAGTCTGCTTCCACCAAGCCAGCCCGAATGAGGGAGATTGCTCGTAGCTCGCTAGTGTCATTTTTCAAGAGACTGAGCGCGGCCGCAATATTGATTCGCGCCTCGTCAAAGGATCCTTCGCGCCAATAACAGAGCGCGAGATCAGCATGCGCCTCAGCAATTCCCTCAGACTGCCCGGACTCTTCGAAGATCCGAATGCTTTGAGTGATTAAGTTCTTGGCCGTCTCCTGACTACCCCCGGTTTGATGCGCGCTGCCCAACCAGCCCGCCAGCGAGCCAATTCGGAGTAGGACCTGAGCCTCCGCTGCGCGGTCGAGTCCCTTTACCATGGGCGGCCCCTCGCGCTCTGGCCAGAATTCGCTCAAGGCCTCGTACGCTGCCTCGTACTCCCCCGCTTTCTCAAGCTGCTTCGCAACTTGGCAGGAGCGCTGAGCGCGCTCTGAAGGCGAAAGGGATTGATCAGCCGATTGACCGACTGCTAGAGTAGTTAACTTCATGGAATGCATACCTTTCTGTATAGTAGATAAGAATTTTGCGGCAGTTAAGTCTGTATCCGTTCGGACACGCTCAGCGAAGGTCTGCTGAAGGACGCTTAAGTTCTTGCTGAGCGGTTCGCTAATTCAACTCAAACAGCTAAGTCCACTAACAGGAGAAAGCATGAAAACACTTCGTAAACTAACCAGCGTCCTCGTGTTGACGCTCATGCTCGGCCTTCCCGCCTTCTCGGACGAGACGCAACCTTGTGCGCCCGGCGAAACCCATACCCCTCCATGCACTGGAACGGCAATGGACGACATGGATGATCCGTCTACCCCGTCGACCACGATGGCGGCTGACGAAACGTTTACCGAAATTGCGACAGAAGTGCTGAAAAGCATGCTGTGGATCTTTTAATAGACCGCTAACCTATCAAAAACAAACCGGAACGGCCAGTGAAGGCGTCACTGACGGGATGCTCTTGGTGTGCGCGCATGTCGAGGTCCGCCCTGGGGCTTCGAGCACCCGACGAGGAGACCCTCACGGCCCGTAGCTTAAACCGGACTTTGCCGGAATGCAATGCTGCGCAAGGCCTTGGGAACAACTTGAGCTTCGGGGGTTAGGCGCGGTTGCCAATCTCGCTGCTACGGTAACCCGGGTTCGGGACTAAGGCGAGGTGCGAGCCGGAGCCACAGTTGCGCACTCAAGCCGATCCGATTCTCGACTACTCGTCGTGAACAAACTCAACGAAAGTTTTATGACTTGCCTTTGGCGCGCTAATCGAATAGGTTTTTCTGGCGCTGCCTAATAACGCCGAATCGGGATGCAATTTAGAGCCTTAAACTTCTTACCGCCTTTAGTGTCATTCGCTCTGGCGCTGGCATTGACGCCGTTCGTGCGCTCGTTCGCCCGGCGCGAGGGGTTTGTGGCGCGACCCAAGATCGACCGCTGGCATAAGAATGCGACAGCCACGATTGGTGGGATCGCGATTTGGCTTACGGTAATTGGCGTTTACCTCACACTGATTCCACACACGTCTTACGGTTGGGTGATCGTCGGCGCCAGCACTTTCCTGTTTCTCGTGGGACTGATCGATGATCTGATTCACATCAAGCCTTACCAGAAGCTGATTGGCCAGGTAATGGGCGCGGCCGTGGTCGTCTATTACGGACTGGCTCTGCCCTGGACCAGGTCCTTGCCCATCAACATGGTAATCACGATCTTCTGGCTCATCGGTATTACGAACGCGGTGAATCTGCTGGACAACATGGATGGCCTGGCGGCGGGAATCGCGTCCATTGCGTCGGTATTTCTTACGGTGAGCTTTATCGCCGGCGGCCAGCCGACCGAAGCCTTGATGTCGTCGGTGCTGGCGGCGGCACTTCTCGGTTTTCTGATTTACAACTCCAATCCCGCGACGATTTTCATGGGCGACTGCGGATCGATGTTCATTGGATTCCTGCTCGCCAGCGCCGCGTTGGTGAATGTTTCCGGAGGGCGCTCGCGCACGTTCGTGCCCGTGCTCGCGGTGCCTATTCTGGTCCTCTTCATCCCGATTTTTGATACGACCTTTGTGACTATCCTGCGCAAGCTTTCCGGTCGCGCGGCTTCGCAGGGCGGCCGCGACCACACCTCGCATCGTCTGGTGGCGCTGGGAATGTCTGAACGCCGCGCGGTTTGGTTGCTTTACGGTCTGGCGGGGCTTTCAGGGTTGCTGGCGATTACGGTGCGCTCAATCAAGGCCGACGTCAGCCTTGCCTTGATTGCCGGTTTCACTCTGGGGCTGACATTGCTCGGCGTCTATCTTGCCGGAGTCAAGGGGTATGATGAAGTGGAACAGGCCGTGGCGGCGGGCGAAAAGCCATTCGCTTTTCTGGTTGACTTCTCATACAAACGGCGCATTTTTGAAGTTCTGCTCGACATCGTCTTGATCATGCTGGCCTACTGGGCCGCTTACGCGGTCAAATTCGGACCAGTTTCGAATAGTCCGGCATGGAGGCTTTTTCTGCGAACTTTGCCGGTCCTCGTTGTGGTACGGCTGGCCGCGTTTCTTTTCTTTGGCGTCTATCGCGGCATCTGGCGTTATACGAGCATCGACGATTTGATGTCCTTTGCAAAGGCCGTGGCCGCCGGTTCGATCTTGAGCATGCTGATCATTCTTTTCAAGTTACGCTTTCAGGGTTTCTCGCGCGCGGTTTTTCTGATTGACGCTCTGGTTATGCTGATGCTGCTGGCCGGCAGCCGCATGACCTTTCGGTTATTCCGGCAGGTTCTTCCCGTCGCGAACGGCGGTGCCGGCCGCCGGGTTCTGATCTACGGAGCCGGCGACGCCGGCGAATTGCTGCTGCGGGAGCTGGTCAACAATCGCGACTTGCGCTGTTCGCCGGTTGGTTTCATGGACGACGATCCGATGAAGCAGGGCAAAGTGATCCACGGCTTTCGGGTTTTCGGCGGCAACGGCCTGCTGAAGAAAGTTATTGACCAACACCGGGTCGAGCAGGTACTCATTTCCACGCCGCGGCTTTCAGCCGAGCGCACCAGCGAGATTCAGCGCGAATGCGAAGCGCACAATATCGAAGTGAAGCGAATGTCGATCAGAATCGAGGACCTTGACGATACCCGACTGCCGCCGATCACCCGAGCCGCGCGGAACGGCGATTCATAATTCCCCCTTAATCAGACTGTGTCGAACTCCAACTCTGCGTCCGTGATCACGATCGACCTCCGGGCCCCGGCACGCCGCGCGCTGGTAATCCTGCCGGCGTTGCTGGCGATCCTGTCGGCCTGGTTTGTCGTGCGCTGGTATGTCGGCGATACGGTCGCAGAGTACGCTGCGGACAACCCGGCGAGCGCTACGGAGCTGGCCAGACTAGCAACACGTTGGGCTCCCCGCGACCCTTTCGCTCACTGGACTCTGGGAGCGCTGGAAGAGAAAGAGTTCAGCGCGAGCAACCTGGCTGATGCGGTGCATGAATACGAGATCGCCGTGACGTTATCGCCGAACGACTACCGCTATTGGATGGAACTCGGTCGCGGCCTCGAAGCCGCGGGCGATAGCACACGTGGCGAGCGGGCGCTCGGGCGCGCCGTCGAACTAGCACCGGCCTATTCGCTGCCGCGTTGGTATTTTGGCAATCTACTGCTACGCGAGGGAAAGGTCGACGAAGCCTTCCGGCAATTGGCGCGTGCCGGCGAAACCGATCCACAGATTCGGCAGCAGGTATTCAACCTGGCCGGGCAAGTATTTGGGGACGATGTGGAGGCGATTGCGCAGGCCGCGTGTCCCTCGGCCGCGATGCGCGTGCGACTCGCCATCTATCTGGCGGGTCGGCAGAAGTTCGCCGAGGCGGTGCGCGTCTGGTCCGGCACCCAGAATCGAAATAATGAGCGCGAGCTGGCGGAGGAACTGAAGAAACAACTGATCGATGCGAAGCAATTCCACGACGCTCTCGTAGTGATGCGCGAGCTCGAGCCGGACACCGGCAAGCTTCCGGTGCCGGAACAGTTCATAAACGGCGGATTCGAAGCCGGCACGACGTTGACCAGCTCAGATAATTTTGGCTGGTCGATCGCTGCCGGGCCTCAGGCGCAGATGACCGTCGATGCGCAGGCGCACAGCGGCCACGCCAGTTTGCGGATAGTTTTTCGAGCACCGACCAAACTCGACGTCATCCACGTATCGCAGGCCGTCGCGGTTGAGCCCAACACGCAGTACCATTTTGAGTGTTGGGCCCGCACCAGCGATTTGACCACCGGACGCCCGCCGCTGATCACTATCCTCAGCGCCACGGACAATGCCCCGCTGGCCAGCTCGCCGCCGTTGCCAACAGGAACGAATGATTGGCAGCGAATCGCGCTCGATTTCAAAACAAAGCCGAACAGCGATGGAGTGATCGTGAAACTTACTCGCCAACCCTGCGACGACGCTTCTGTCTGTCCCATCTTTGGCACGGTCTGGTATGACGACTTCAATTTACAACGCAGCAGCGGCTCAGCCGGTTCGCGCCGAACCACAGCCAGTGGAAAGCGCGAAGGAAACCGTAACTAAGCGCCGGCATACGATCGCCAGCCGCTTGGTCTTCCTGACGCTTTGCACCGGGCTGGTGCTAACGACGCTCTTCTACGGAACTGTTCACTACTGGGCACTGGCGGGCTTTTCGCTGAGCGCCGCCGGTATCGTTTGTCTCTGGACGTTGGATGGACTGGTTCTGCGGTCTACCAGACTCAGCCTCAATGGTCTGCAGTGGCCGATGCTGGGAATGATCGTCCTCGGCCTGGTTCAACTGCTCCCGCTGCGCGCGCTGGACAATGCCGGGTTAGCGCTCTCTCCGTCGCGAACGCTCTCGCTCGATCCTTACGCCACGCGTCTGGTCATCGTGCAGGTGGCGTCGTTGTTCGTCTACTTCGCGGCCACGCTCATTTTTACTGATACGCCGCGGCGGCTGCGGACGCTGGTTAGAACGATCACGATCTTTGGTTTTTTGCTGGCGATGTTTGGCCTGACACAGTCGTTGACTACCGATGGAACGCGAGTCTATTGGTTCCGGCAGCTGACGCAGAGCACGGCCTTTGGACCTTTCATCAACCGGCATCACTTTGCCGGCTACATGGAAATGACGATCGCTTTGCCTTTGGGCTTGCTCTTTACCGGAGCGGTTGAGAAGCCGAAGCGCATCCTCTACGCGTTTGTCGCGACGCTGATGGGCGTGGCGCTGCTCATGACCAACTCGCGCGGCGGAGTTATCAGTCTCGGAGCAGAGATCCTTTTCCTGGCTGTGGTTGGCACGACCGCGCGCACTCGTCACGGCCAGCGCCTGCCGCGCGGTGAACGCGCGCGCGCGGCGATGGTGCGCGCCGGGATGGCGTTCGCGCTCATCGTGGTGCTGATTGGCGGCGCGCTCGCGTTTGGAGGGTCCGACATCTTCACGCGCTTGCTGGGAACTCCGACTGCCTCCGATCCGACTACGGGCCGCGCGCATTTTTGGAGCGTGGCGCTCGAAGTGATCAAGGCATATCCAATCACCGGATCAGGACTAGGTTCGTTCGGCGTCATCTACACGCGTTACGATTCCCGCAACGGATTATTTCGTTTGGAGCAGGCACACAACGATTATTTGCAGGCCCTTTCGGACGGTGGTATTGTCGGCGCCGCGCTGGGTCTGTGGTTCATCCTGGTTCTGTTTCGCCGGGGCTTTGCGCTCCGTGAGACTCACGATCATTTTCGGCGCGGCGTCATCACCGGCGCGTTGGCCGGATGCTTTGCGGTCCTTGTTCACAGCTTCTTCGATTTCACTTTGCACACGACGGCTAACGCGCTGCTATTCTTGATTCTGGCTGCGTTGGCAACCCAGGACAGCCGCGTAGATCAAACGTCACCGCAGCGCGGCTCACGTCGGCGATTGACCCAGTCTGACAGCACGACGACGGAACTTCCGACCAGCACAGAACCGCGAGCGATCACGGGCAGTTGAAGAGCTCAAACCGCGGACATTCAGCATTCATCCCTTAGACCTCCCGCCCCGCTGTCGACCCGATGAAAAAACCTTTGACAATCTTGGCAACCCGGCGTAAGGTCTCGGCGATCTAGCATCGTGTTTTGCAAATTGAGGTAAAGCTAACCCCTGAGCCTCTGTGGCCTCCCGCATACTCGCCAGTTAGCTTCGGTTGATCGAGTTTCCGCGCCTCCCCTGGAGTCGGCGCGTGAGCTCTGAAGAAATAAAACGAATGCTTTACGCTGATGAGCTTCACTGAGGTTCTGAGTGAACGAGGCCTCTGGTGTCCGAACATACCAAAGAAAGAGGAGCAAAATGAAAAGCAAACAGCAGTTGCCAAATCGAAGCCTCCTGGGATTGCTGCTCGTAGCAGCTTGCGCGATCGTGCTATCGGGACATTTGCGGAGGGCAACCGCGCAGACAAATACTTTCCCAAGCACGGGGAACGCCGGCGTGGGCACGACAAGTCCGGGGAAACTCTTGACAGTTAACGGCGACGCAGGAATTACGACACTCTATGGAAACTCGACATCCCAAAATGCCAATGACTCGCTCAAATTGGGGCCGGGATCGAACGGCAACTTCTTCATTGATAACATAGGTGCGGGCGGATTTGCACAGACGATCTTAGGTTTCAACACCACGAAAACCGCCGGAGCGAATGGTGTGTTTTCGATTTTCAACAACAGCACTGATCGCAATCTATTGTTCATGGCGCAAAGTGCGGGAACAGGATCCGGCAGCAATCAAGTGGTCTTTCCCACCGGCAACGTGGGGATTGGCACGACGAGTCCGACTGATCCTCTACACGTGTCCTCGGCAAGTGGGGTAAACATCCGTCTGACTGACTCGACGAACAGCGTCTCATCTTATCTAAACCAGGTAAGCAATTGGTCTGTGTGGCAGAGCAATCGCAACCCGATTACTGGTGCGAAACCAGATAGCGGACGGACGGTTGCGGGTATTTATTTCCAA
>DATGVD010000452.1:0-3910 GCA_035300785.1 Pyrinomonadaceae bacterium
CCAGCCCGCTGAAGGCATGCGCAGGAACTGCGCGGCCACTAACACCACCAGACCCTGAATCGCACCGAAGATAATAAAGGCTGTGCGATATCCGTTGTGCTCGATCAGGTAAGCGATTGGCAGGGCAGTGAGCGCCGTGCCGAATCCGTACGAGCCGGCGACCAGGCCCACACAAAGGCCCCGCCGATCGGGAAACCACTTCATCGCGACACCCACGCAGGCGCTATAGACGGCGCCGGCCCCAATGCCGCCGATGGCGTACACCACATAGAGAGCCAGCAACGAGTTGACCCGACCTGCGCCAATCCATCCCATCGCTACCAGTAAGCTGGCGAACGTGACAATCCGCCGCGGGCCAAACCGATCGACCAGGTAAGCGCTGATCGGAAACAGCGCCGTCTGGGCGATGACGAAGAATGCGAGAGTCAACTGGACCTGATCCAGGCGCGCATGAAAACTCTTCGTGATGTCGGTGGTAAAGAGCGTCCAGGCGTACTGAAGGTTTGCGATGGCCAGCATCGCGATCATGCACGCGATCAGCCTCGGCCAACGCGGGGGCTCGCTGTACTCTTGGGCAGGCATCTGAGTGTCTCGCGAAGCGTTCACTGCTTTGGAGTGCGCTGACTTGTCAGCGCTTTCAAAAGCGGCGACAAGTCGCCGCACTCCAAATTCTTACTTCTTGCCTTGATCGGTGTGCGCACTCTGAGCCAGCAACTTCACGCACGCATAGACTGCCTTAGTGCAGGGCAGAGACAACGCCATCTTATCTCCCAACTCGACCACGGCGCCGACGATCGCCTCGAGTTCCATCGGCCGTCCGGCTTCGACATCCTGAAGCATGGAAGTCTTGTGATGCCCAACTTTCTCCGCGCCGTCGAGCCGCTGCTCAATCGAGACGCCCATCTCAA
Source organism: Pyrinomonadaceae bacterium (assembly GCA_035300785.1). Taxonomy (GTDB): domain Bacteria; phylum Acidobacteriota; class Blastocatellia; order Pyrinomonadales; family Pyrinomonadaceae; genus UBA11740. The sequence goes on from DATGVD010000452.1 coordinate 909, forward strand.
TCCCAAGTTTTCTGGCCACCGCTTCCGCTTCAGTCATGATCGCAGCGGCCAGCGCGCGCGTTTCGGGACACTGCACGATTTCGATCAGCGAGGCCCGCGTGAGCGCACTGATCGGATTGTAGGCGACGTTGCCCATCAGCTTTACCCACATGTCGTGACGAATGTCGGCGCGAATCGGACAGCGCAACCCCGCTTTGATGAAGGCGTCGGCAATCCTCCGGCAGCGCTCGCTCTTCGATCCGTCAGGTTCGCCGATGGCAAAGCGGGTTCCCTCGATGTGCTCGATGATTCCGGGCTCGGTGATAATGGCTGAAGGATAGATGACGCAGCCGATCACACGCGCGGGATCAACGAAACGGTTGATGACGCCACCCGGATCGACTGATTCAAGTTGCGTTCCTTCCCACTCGCCGCCGTGTCGGTAGAAGTACCACCACGGAATCCCGTTCTGCGCGCTGACAACTGTCGTGTCAGGGCCGATGAGCGGCGCGAGACGCGGCGCCATGGCCGTCAGGCTGTGCGCTTTGAGCGTGAGCAGCACCACATCGACCGTGCCAATTGTGGCGGGGTCATCGGTGGCCGTGACGCGCGCGTCAAAATTTCCCAGCGATCCGCGCACTCGGACTCCGTGCTCCTGCATCGCGCGCAAATGCGGGCCGCGTGCAATCAGTGTCACGTCTTCACCGGCCTTTGCTAACATCGCGCCGGCGAAAGCGCCGATAGCGCCCGCGCCGACTACGGCAAATTTCATGGTGATTCTCTATGCTCTCCCTCCCCTTCATGGGGGAGGGTTGGGGAGGGCTTGTACGCGTCAGCCCCTCACCCCCTCTCCCAGGGAGAAGGGAACTGCCGTGGCGCCAAACTAAAGTTTGTTGGACGCAATAGCCGCTGCAACATTCCGCCGTTGAATTTTTCCGGTTGCCGTGCGTGGAATCACGTCGACGATGTAAATCGTTTTCGGACATTTGAAATCCGCGAGCGACGAACGACAATGCGTGGTCAGCTCAGCTTCGGTCGCAGAGCCTTTGAGCACGACTGCCGCAGCAACCTCTTCGCCATAAACCCGGTCCGCGATTCCAAAGCAAACCGCTTCAGCCACCGCCGGGTGGGTCAGCAGCGCTTCATCGATCTCGCGCGGCGAAATTTTCTCGCCGCCGCGATTGATCAACTCTTTAAGGCGGCCCACCAGCGTCAGGTAACCCTCGCCGTCCAGGTAGCCCTGATCGCCGGTGCGGAACCAGCCATTGGAGAACGATTCGGCATTCGCTTCGGCGTTGCCTTCATAGCCGCCGAACACATTCGCCCCTTTGATCGAAACTTCACCGGTTTCGCCCTGCGGCAGAACCTCGCCGGCTTTGTCCAGGATCGCGATCTCCACGGCCGTGCCACGACCGACTGAGCCCGCTTTGCGCGCGCCCGGCGGCAGGGGATTCGACGCCATCTGATGCGCGGCCTCGGTCATTCCATAAGCTTCGAGAATCGGCACGCCGAACTTCGCTTCAATGTCGGCCATTGTTTGCGGCGCCAGCGCGGCGCTGCATGAACGGATGAAGCGGAGTTGTTCCGATCCCGACGGTCGCGAGCTCCTGGCTCGCGAAAGCAGCACTTGATGAATTGTCGGCACCGCGGAGTACCAGGTCACGCGATGTTCGCGGACAGTCGGCCAGAAAGAGAGCGGATTGAATTTCGGCGGCACTACTACGCTGCCGCCCGCGGACAGAGTAGCCAGCGTTGAGGCCACCAGACCGTGAACGTGAAACAGCGGCATGACACACAACGAAACGTCTTCGGGCGTGAGCTGATAAGTCTCGGCGACGTTGCGCGCGGACGTCGACAGGTTTGCGTGTGAGAGCGGAACGCGTTTAGGCCTGCTGGTTGTCCCGCTGGTGTGCAGGATTAGCGCCGTATCGTTTGCGTTCGGATAATCGCGAGCGCGCCCGGCGCCGGCAATTTGTTCTGACGAAAATTGAACCCGGCCGTCGCGATCCAGATCGGCTTCGATGACCAGCACGTCAGCGCCGGCGGCGGCGCGCGCTTCGTCAGCTTCTTTGGGCGGAAGGATCAGAGCACGCGCGCCCGTGTCTGCCAGATAGAATTTGAATTCATCGCGAGTGTAAGCGGGATTCAACGGCGCCGCCGTGCCCACAGTCGAAGCCGCCAGGAACGACGCGATCACTTCGAGCCCGTTCGGCAAAGCCATCGCGATCCGATCGCCCCGGCCGAGGCCGAGTTGGTTCAGCTGCGCGGCCAGCGCGTCCACTTGCTGTCTTAGTTGATCGTAGGTGACAGCGCGTCCGCCTCCAGCGGCGCTGATGGCGATGCGTGATGGATCGCCGTTCTCCAGGAGGTCAAGAATCATGAGCTTCCAATTCCCAATGCGAAATGATTCATTGTTTGAGCCAGTCGCGAAGCGTTGAAATGGCAGCGCAGCCTATCACGGTCCAAGGTAAGTTGTCAGTAGTTGTTACTGGGAACGCGGGCGCCCTCGCCCGCACAGCGTGCGCAGCACGCTAAAGTTCCCGTGACTTCGAGAAAATCGTGTTCGTGCTTCGAGCCCAATGCGGGCGAGGGCGCCCGCGTTCCCAGTGATAGTCGCGCTCCTAATTTCAAATTGACCCGCGAGTTAACTCACCACTGACAACTGACAATTGACAATTGACGTTGTACTATTCAGCTCGTGTGCTCCCGTAGCTCAGTTGCATAGAGCGCTCGCCTCCTAAGCGAGAGGTCGCGCGTTGGAATCGCGCCGGGGGCACCAAATTTCAATTTCCGCACATTATTTGTGACAGGCGCTATCATCGTTGGGCCATATTTCGGAACTGCATACTATGAAACAAATCAAGGCCATCGTCGCAACCGGTCACCTCGACGAACAAGGTGAGATATTAACCCCAGAGTTTTTGTACAGCATGGCCGAACAAGCCAACAAGGCTTACATTCCGATGTGGGTCGAACATGACATTGCCCAACCGCCAACCGGGCGGATGACCCACGCCGAGGTA
>DATGVD010000453.1:0-5096 GCA_035300785.1 Pyrinomonadaceae bacterium
AGAAGACCTGCCGCAGATCCGTGCGCGCATCAAAGCCGCTGGTAGCGCCGCAAGTCACCAGCCGGCCGCCCTTTTTCAATGAGACGATCGAACCGGGCCACGTCGCCTCGCCGGTGTGTTCGAAAACGACATCGACGCCGCGGCCGTTGGTTAGCTTCTTAACTTCCTTCGGCCAATCGTCGCGCGTGTAATTAACTGTTTCGTCAGCGCCAAGCTCGCGCGCCTTTGTGAGTTTCTCATCTGAACTTGCGGTAGCAATCACGCGCGCGCCGCGCAGCTTGGCGATTTGAATCCCGAGCGAGCCGACACCGCTGCCTGCCGCATGAACAAGTACATCCTCGCCGGGCTGCACCCGAGCCTGCGTTACCAGCATGTGCCAGGCAGTCAGCGTCACCAGCGGCAGCGCCGCGGCTTCCGGCCAACTCAAGTTCCCCGGCTTTGGAATCACGTTCACGCCGGGCACTGCCAAGAGTTCCGCATAGCCGCCATCGCGCCGATAACCAATCATGTCGTATTCGTCGCACATGTTGTCGCGACCGGCGAGGCATTCTACGCAATGCCCGCAAGAGACACCCGGCTGCACCATGACTTCGTCACCCGGCTTTGTCCAGGTAACGAGTTCGCCGGCTTCGCGCACGACGCCCGCGACATCGTCACCGAGAATGTGCGGCAGGGGAATCTTGATTCCGGGCAAACCGGCGCGCACCCATACGTCCAGATGATTCAACGCGCACGCGCGCACTTCGACCAAAACTTCGTTGGCTTTGATTTGAGGATCGGGAGCTTCGGTGTACTTCAGCACCTCGGGCCCACCGTGTTGAGAGAAGATGACGGCTTTCATTTGCTATTTCAATTCGATATCCACTGCCTCAAAACGCGTTTTGCCGACATTCTTGATTGAATGGATGACTGGTCCACTGCGCCAGCGGACATCGCCCGCCGGCACCTTGACGCGCTCAGGTTTATCTTTTCCTTTGGTTGTTACCTGGATTGTGCCTGGCGTGATCGAGATTCCAAGCCCTGGCAGAAAGTGCGTGTGCGTGGTGGTCGATTCGCCGGGCGCCAGAGAGAGTTTGTAAACACGCACGCGTTCGTTCTCGAGGATGGGCGGCCTGGCGATTTCTTCTTTCGTGTTCGCAAGAATTCCTGAGAGTGGCGGCGACCTGAGAAGTTCAATCGTAAGATTATGAAACGGCGTCGTTCCCACATTCATCGCGCGATGCACATAAGTCGCTTTGCCAAACTTTACGTCGCCAAAATTCCATTCGACCTCGGCAGGTGCCGCGCCTACAGTCTCGATTCTGAGGCTGGCGCCGCCCAACGTGACGACGACATTGTCATTACGATGCGCATGCCAGAGTGTCGCGTCGCCGGCCGGCACCGTCACATCCCAGATACGCACGAATTCATTTTCAAATTTCGGGTGATGCCGTGGCTCGCCGCTGATTTCCACGGGTGACTCAGCGCTGCCGTTCCCTCCCGACTGAATCTGCTTCCGCAGCGCGCGGCCGCCGAGGGTGCCGTTGTAGGCGCCATTCTCAACCGCGACCCGGCCGTTAACGATCACGAACTTCATTCCCACTGAAAGCAGCTCTGGCTGTTCATAAGTGGCGCGATCGGCGACCGTTTTTTCGTCAAAGACAATCACATCCGCGAAATAGCCTTCGCGAATCAAGCCGCGCTCGGGAATGCGGAATGTTTCAGCTGTCAGCGCGCTCGAGTTGCGCACGGCAAACGGCAAGCTGATGAGCTTCTGGTTGTAAACGTATTCGCGCAGCTTGCGCGTGAACGTGCCGTACTTGCGCGGGTGACCGGTGGAGCCATCAGAGCAGGTAGTAACAAACTTCTCTTTCATAAAGCGCCGGATATCGCCCTCGTTCATGTTGAAAGAAATGACGCCGGAGCTGCCCAGCTTGATCAATTCCAACGCTGCTTCGACCGGTGTCTTGTTCATGTCCTTCGCGATCGCGTCCAGACGTTTGCCGACAAACTCGCGATTGGGTGAATCGGCGATCAGCAGACTGTCTGCGCCGCCGCGCCCCTTCAGATTTTCTTCCATCTCTTTTATCAGGCGCGGGCGAATTTGCGGATCGTCGATGCGCTTCAAGAGTTCGCGCCGGCCGCCGACTTCGGCCCAGCGGGGAACCAGCGATGCCTGCAAGCTGGTGCCTGATGCCGTGTAAGGATATTGACACGCGCTGGCGTCGATTCCGGCGGCGCGCGCTTGCTTGATCAGCTGGATGGCCTGGGCGCTACGATGCCAGACCTCAGGGCCCAGCGCTTTGATGTGCGAGATGTGCACCGGAATCTTCGCCTCGCGTCCGATGCGAATCGTCTCAACGATCGCTTCGAGCAAGCCCGCACTTTCCGAGCGCATGTGGGTGTCATAGATGCCGCCTTTCGCGGCGGCGACTTTTGACAGCTCGATCACTTCTTCCGTTTTCGAATAACTCTGCGGAGCGTAGTAAAGACCCGTAGACAATCCGAACGCGCCTTCGTCCATCGCCCGCGCGACCAGTTGCTTCATCTCTTCCAGTTGCGCCGCGTTTGGTTGGGCGTCGGTCGGCCCCAGAACCTTCCCGCGAATTGTGCCGAACCCGGCGAGCAGGATCGCGTTGGTGCCGATACCCTGCTGTTCCCATTGACTTAAGGTCGCACCGATATTCTGTGCACTGCCGCCGTCGTTGCCGGTGACGACCGTGGTCACGCCTTGCATCAGGTAGGCCTCGTTGCCCTTTCGTTTCTCGTCGGAAAGATCGCCGAGGGTGTGCGTGTGCGGATCGATGAAGCCGGGCGCGACCACGAGGCCGGTCGCGTCGAGCGTGCGGGTAGCTTCGATTCGTATGACACCCGCAAGGTGCGGGTAGCGCGCATCGCCAACGAACACGATGCGGTCGCCGCGAATGCCCACATCAGCGGTGCCGGGCTTGTTCCCGGAACCATCAACAAGCTTGCCGTGAAGGATCAGCAGATCAACGTGCTGAACACGATCAATCTGCGAACCTTGCCCTGCCGATGAAAAGTTTGACGAAGAGGTCAGTACCGCCTGCGGTAGCAGGTGGGTCGCAAAGGCAACGAGCGCTACCGGGACAAACAGCGCGACGGCAAAGCGGAGGCGAGTCAGAATCATAAGCTAAGATTCGAGATTGGTCATCGAATGTGGCGCGATTATAGATTCATACGCGAGAATCTTGCCACTTTCCTCAGGCCTTGAGGAGATTACACTGGGCAACACTTGAAGCCAGCGAGTTTGTTAATTGGACGATGGCGACCTTCAAGAGGACCATCAGGCGTTGATCAAACTCCTGTCCTTTGTCGATGATGAGTCGGTGGGATTGGCTGCGCTCGGCAAACATTGCCTGATTCTTCATTGCTTGGCAAATTGATGTGATATAGCATCCGTCCTCTAACGCGCAGACCGGACGAATCGTTCTGCGCGACTATCCAGTGACCGTCTGTTTCTGCACGCTCGCCATTCATGCACCTTATCGTCGAAGGGCACAACTTCTTTGTGCCGACGCGCCGGCGGTGCCCTGGCTGGTTTTGACCGACGAGCCGGACGATTTTAGGGGGTTGCCCGTTCGGGCCATCCGATACGCCCCGACCGGCCCGATGGCGACTGATTATTTGGCGCGTCTGCGGCCGACCGGAGAGGGGCGCGGCGCTGCGGCCTATCACGACAAGCGGTTCGCCCTCCTCGCCGCCCTCCAGGACTTCGATACAGCTATCTACGTGGATGCAGACTCTCGCATCGCCGCCGTTCGTCCGCTGGGCGTCTTCCCTTCCGGCCTCGCCGTGCTTCCCGTCGTGCGGAACAGCATCGCAGAGCATCTGGACACGTACGGATCGTGGCGGACGCCCGCCTTCCTTGAGCTGGCCCGACATCTCCACGGCGACGCCGGCATCATGCGGACCGCGCGGTGGTGTCATGAGACACTCGTTGCCGTTACCAAGGATGGACGCGAGTCCCTCTTCTTTGCGGCTTGGGCGCGGGCCGCGGACTTCCTGCAGGACCGCGGCGTTTACTCGGGAGAAGGGGGCGTGATCGGCCTCGCGGCCGCATACGCAGGATGGACGGTTGACTACGATGCCCTCAAGGGCCTGGCCGCTTCGATTCAGCATGAGGGTGGCGGACCGAAGGCAGCGTGACCGGGTTGCCGGCTCACCCGACGATCCATCGCCATTGCTGATTTGACCACGCGTTCGCTCCGGGCAGAAGTTCGCCAACCGCTTTCACGACCTCAGGCCATTTGAGTTCGTCATAATCATCGCCGGACAGCCAACCGCCCCGCTTAACTTTCGGAAGCCATGCCTGGATGTCGGCCTTCACGCTGGCGTAGTCGTGGCGGGCGTCGAGGTGAACCCAATCGATCGACGCGTCGGCAAACAGCCGGGAGGCGGTCACGGAATCGGCGATGATAAGCTGAATAACATCTCCGTATCCGCAAGCCAAAACGTTCTTGTGCAGTGTGCCGGCAAAGCTACCGCCACCTTCCGCCACTGCCGCGCCGTGATAGTCCTTCGCGCGCGGGCCCTCGGGTCCGCTGCCACGGCACGTGTCGACTCCGATCACCGTGAAGCTCTTGCCGCTCTGCTCGACGACTTCGCCCAAAGAGCACAGGCTGCGACCGAGATAGGTTCCGACTTCGACGAAGCAACTGCCTTGCGGAAACCGTTCAGCCGCCTCTTCCTGTCCGGATCGCCACCGAAACCAGCCATCTATCTCAAGCCAGTGCACGCCATGTCTCCGATGTTGGCAAGTGAGGCGATGTCTTCCTCACCACAAAGACACAAAGAACACAAAGGGAAACAGATCAAGGGTCGCGGCTCTTTGTATAGAACTTTTCATTCTTAGTGTCTTTGTGTCTTCGTGGTTCACATGCTTATGCATCCCGATCGAAGGCGACTTTCAGCCAGCGCTTTACTTCATCATCGATGTCTTTAAGCGAGGTGATCTCGAAGCGATGAGTGATGCGATCCTTTCTGGCAAAGCCGCCGGTGTCGATCAGACGTTTCGGCGTTTTCACGTTGCCGAGCGCGAGGCCAAAATCAATGCGCGTCTGGGTTGTCGGTTTGATTTGGGCAAAGACGTGACT
>DATGVD010000454.1:0-4403 GCA_035300785.1 Pyrinomonadaceae bacterium
GGAATCGTGAGGCGACTCTCTTTCCGCTGGTCGTTTACCGGTACTTCTGAGATCGTCTGGTCAGATTCCTCTTTCACTGACCAAAGTCCGGATCCAAGATTGGAAGCAGCCATCTCGTAACGGCGCGAGGGATCGCTGGCATAACTTCGCGGCGGATGCTTGCCTACAAACGCCACGCCGATCTCGACCAGCGCGCCGGCGCCTGGCTCGAGCATTTTCACGTTGCGCACTAAAGACCAAACTCGATACTGATCCTCAATGTGATCGAAGCAACGGAGTTTTGGCGGCATTGGCAGCGTTAGGTGCACCAGGCGTCCGGTTTCGGTCGGTCGCTTGAGGCTCAGCCGCGCGCCGAAAGGGGTCACGTCAACCAGACGCGACATTTCCACCCACTCTTGATCCACACTGTCACGACCCTGGACGCGAACGGGAAGCTTCAACCCAATTCGCTCGCGTAAGCGCCGGGATCTTTCATCGCTTTGATTGTTTTTCTGCACGGCGAAAATCTGATTTCAGGATGAATTTGCCGACCCCGCCGGAGGCTCCCATGAACAATGGCGAAAACGCCGATTTTTATTAGGCTTTTTGCTTGATTCCAGCTTTACGAAAATGCCGATTTCGGTTAAAATAGCCCTTCGATTTTAACTGCATGAAACGGCGATCGCGAACCGCAAAATCTTCACCAAAGATTCGAGAATTCTTTCGGAAAAACCCGAGCCGACTTCGGCTTTGGCCAAATGATTTTGGCAGCCGCATCGGGGAAGGCGGATTGTAACGGAAAGGCCTGATGAATGGAAACGATTGAACGCCAACACATAAGTATTGAAGACGAGATGCGGCGGTCCTATCTGGACTATGCCATGTCGGTGATCATCGGCCGCGCTCTTCCCGATGTCCGCGACGGTTTGAAGCCGGTGCATCGCCGCGTGCTTTGGGCGATGAACGAACTCGGCAACGCTTACAACAAAGCGTACAAGAAAAGCGCGCGCGTAGTCGGTGACGTTATCGGTAAATATCACCCGCACGGTGACACCGCCGTTTACGACACGATTGTGCGCATGGCTCAGGATTTTTCGATGCGCTATCCGCTGATTGACGGACAGGGCAACTTTGGCTCAGTCGATGGCGATGCGCCCGCGGCCATGCGTTATACCGAAGTGCGCATGGCGCGGCTGGCGAACGAAATACTCGCCGATATCGAGAAAGAAACGGTTACCTTTCAACCTAACTATGACGAGTCGCTGAGCGAGCCGACGGTCCTGCCCGCGCGAATCCCTAATCTTCTCATCAACGGTTCTGACGGGATTGCGGTGGGCATGGCCACGAAGATTCCGCCGCACAACCTCACGGAGATTGTGGAAGCCACGATCGCGTTGCTGCTCAATCCCGAAATCGACATCGAAGACTTGCTCAAGATTGTCAAAGCCCCGGACTTTCCCACGGGCGGCTTCATTTGTGGCCGCGAAGAGATTCGCAACTCTTATCGCACCGGTCGCGGCATTCTGCAGATGCGCGCCCGGGCCTCGATCGATCGCATCGGCCGCGGAACCCAGGAGCGCGACGCGGTAATCATCACCGAGATTCCTTTCCAGGTGAACAAAGCGCGCTTGATTGAGCGGATTGCCGAGCTGGCAAATGAAAAGAAACTCGAAGGCATCTCTGAAGTGCGCGACGAATCCGATCGCCAGGGGATGCGCGTCGTCGTCGAATTGAAGCGCGACGCCGTGCCGCAGGTCGTGCTGAATAAACTCTTCAAGCTGACGCCGATGCAGTCATCGTTCGGCGTGATCAATCTGGCAATCGTCAACGGCCAGCCGCGCGTTTTGACTCTGAAGCAGATGCTCGAGTGCTTCGTAGACTTTCGTCGCGAAGTCGTGCGTCGCCGCACCGAATACGAGCTGCGCAAAGCGAGAGCCCGCGCCCACATCCTCGAAGGACTTACCAAAGCGATCGACGCGCTCGATCATATCGTGACCCTGATTCGCAACTCGCGTTCGGTCGACGAAGCGCGGCAATGGCTGACCGGCGAACTGAAAACCACGAGCGAGGTGAAGGCGTGGAAAGGTGTGCCGTCGGGCGAGCCGCTCAACAAGTATCTGCCAAAACTGAAGAAGGCGATGGAGCGTCTGGCATTCTCTGAGGTTCAGGCGCAGGCCATTCTGGATTTACAACTGCGGCGGCTTTCCGCGCTCGAGCGGCAAAAGATCATTGACGAGTACGAGTCGATCATCAAACTGATTGCCGAGCTGGAAGAAATTTTGGCCAATGAAAAGTCGTTGCGGGGCGTGATCGTCAAAGAACTCGAAGAGGTCAAGGCCCAGTTTGGCGACGCCCGCCGGACTGAGATTACCGATGCCGGCATGGACTATTCCATCGAAGACCTGATTGCCGACGAAGAAGTCGCGATCACGGTGACCAAGAGTGGTTACATCAAGCGAACTCCGGTGACGACTTATTCTCGTCAGGGACGCGGCGGCAAGGGACGCTTTGGCGCGATGGCCAAGAACGACGATTACGTCGAGCATCTTTTCATCGCTTCGACGCACGCGTACCTGATGATCTTCACCGACGACGGACTGGTTTATAAGATGAAGGTTCACGAAGTGCCGGACGCGGCGGCCGCCTCGCGCGGCAAGGCGATTGTGAATCTGATCCAGATTTCTTCTGAGCGAAAACTGGCGGGCGTCGTGCCGGTGCGCGAGTTCTCGGAAGGCCGTTTTGTCCTGATGGTCACGAAAAAAGGCGTGATCAAAAAGACCGCGCTGTCGGATTTCCAAAACATTCGCTCGAACGGCATCATCGCCATCAACATCGACGAAGGCGATGAGCTGTTGGATGTGGTGACGACTGACGGAACCAAGCGCATCTTCATCGCGACGCACAATGGCTTTGCGATTCGCTTTGACGAGAAGAACGCGCGACCGATGGGACGCGCGACGCGCGGCACGCGCGGCATCGATTTGCGCAAAGACGATTTCGTCGTCTCGGTTTGCCCCGTCTCGCCGGATGATTCCGAAAGAATGCTTTCAGTTTCAGAGCAGGGCTACGGCAAGCAGACGCCGATCTCGACTTATCGTTTGCAGGCGCGCGGCGGCAAGGGCGTCATCAACATGAAAACCACGGAAAAGACCGGCAAAGTCGTGGCCGTGTTTCCGGTTGATGAGGAATCCGAGATCATGATCATTACGCAGCAAGCCAAACTGATCCGCCTGGAAGCCGATAAGATTCGCAAGACCGGCCGCAGCGCTCAGGGCGTGCGTTTGATCAAAGTCGATGCAGACGACATGGTCACGAGCGCGTCTTTGGTTGATCCTTCAACTGAAGAAGAGACTGAGGAGACGCCGGCAAGTTAATTGCATCCACAGATTACGCAGATTACACAGATAGGGATTTAACCGGATAAGTTGAATGGCGCTCGGCTTTTCTTGGTAGTTATCTGCGAAATCTGTGTAATCTGCGGATAAGTTACCGGTGGCTGCCTTCGCCCTCGACCCAAACCTCACCGTCCTCAAAAACTTCCTTCTTCCAAATCGGCACGGTACGTTTCAGTTCGCGGATGGCCCATTCGCACGCCTCGAATGCCGCGCGGCGGTGCGGCGCGCTGACCGCGATCACTACGCTGGTCTCGCCAATCTCCAGACGACCGGTGCGATGCACGACGCCGAGGTGCGCAATCTCAAACTTCTCGTGCGCTTGTTCACCCAAACGCCGCATTTCCCTCAGCGCCATTGGCGCGTAGGCTTCGTAAACCAGATAGAGCGTGCGCCGCCCGCGCGTCCATTCGCGCGCATAACCGTCGAGCGTCACGGTCGCACCGCATTCTGCTAAGACGACGCGGCGGGCGATTGCGCCGACGTCGATTGGATCGGTGGTTAGCTCGAAGAAGTCTCTTTCGGAAGTTGTTGCGGGCGAGGCGCCCGCGTTCCCAGTATTTGGCGGCTCTTCCTCAGAACCTTGCTCTGCTTTGTGTCTCTGCGCCTTTGTGGTCGTTTCTTCCGCACCGCCGCTCACCGGCGGCAGCACGGCCAGCTCATCGCCGTCAGAGAGTTTTCGATCGGGGAGCGCGTACTCCTGGTTTACGGCGAGCAGTAGAGAGTTTCCGAATCGCGCGAGCGCTGGGTAATCGGCGAGTAATTGGCCGAAGGCGCTCGCCACGTTTGCCGGCGAACTGAGCGACAGTTCCAACTGTTCACGTCCGGCGGCGTCGCGCGCTGCGCCAAAGAAAAGCACGCGCACGCTAATCGGTTTGGAATCATTCGCGGCCATGACGTTTTCGGCGACGTTCGAATTGTGGCACGCGCGCTTGCGCGTGAATTTCACGGGCGGGGTCGAGCACCCCCAGCGGGGCTGCCCCGCTGGGACCCCGCACGCCGGTACCACCATTCATTCAGCGCCGGCAGCCA
>DATGVD010000455.1:0-3804 GCA_035300785.1 Pyrinomonadaceae bacterium
TCGAAAACCGCGCACGAATAGTCGCGCCGCTCTTTGATGTTTGGTGAAAAGGCAGTGCGCCGCAGCGCGATGCCCATCTCTTCGGCCACCGAAGTGTAGAGCGCGCGGTATATTTCAAGAGTTGTCGGATCGAACTTAGTCATAAGGATCTAAAAACGCAGAGGTCGCGGAGGAAATCCTTCGCGTCCTCTGCGGATTCCTCTGCGTCCCTCTGCGGTTAATTTCCGGTTTATTACACATCAATAATCACATTTCCGAAGCTGTCTAAGCTGGCCGTCACACGACCGGGAATCAACGTCGTCGCCGAATACTCGACGACGATGCAGGGTACACGCAAGCGAGCGCCGGCCGGCAACTCTTCTCGGCGATAGACAGCCGCGCGAATCCGCTTTCGTTCGAAATAGCTTTCAGCCAGACCGTGCGGCTTTGCAAAACTCCTTCCGCCCGATACTCGGGAACGACGCGCTTTCGATTTCTCGACCACGCCAATGGATCGCACGCGAGCGCTGACTATTTCTACGACGTTCTGCTCTTGCGCATAACCGTAGCGGGCATGATGAGCCCGATGAAAGGCGCCGGCAATGTTTCCCGAGGTTTGTTTGATTTCGATTTCGAACGATTGCCCCTTGTATCGGACGGCCAACGATCGTTCGTTTCGTTGCTTGCTTTCCGAAAACCCTTCGTGACGCAAAGTCGCCCGCGCCTGCATCTCCATTTCGCGAAAGACGCGGCCTAGTTTCTCTTCGGTTCCAGGCCCGGCCGCGAGCATCACGGTGCGGCTTTGATCTTTGACGACATCAGCGGTGACGACCCCAATCGCCGACAGCGCGCCCGGCGATGATGGCATCAGCACGCGCGGAATGCGTAAACTTCGCGCCAGCTCGACAGCATGCAAACCACCCGCGCCGCCGAATGGGACCAGGGTGAAATCGCGAGGGTCGTGACCACGCTCGACGGAAATGTGACGCAGCGCGCGCTCCATATTCGTGTTCACCACGTCGAGTACGCCTTGCGCTGCATCCACCGCGCTGACCTTCCGCTTCGGAGCCACGCCCATTTCACTGGCGAGTTTCCTGAGGGCCGCAAACGATCGAGCTTCATCGAGTTTGAATTCACCACCCAGCAAAGCGGCGCCGGGAAAATGACCCAGCACCACGTGCGCATCAGTGACTGTTGGCAGGAATGATTTGCCATAGCACGCGGGCCCGGGATCGGCGCCCGCGGATTCGGGGCCGACGCGCAAACTTCCGCCTTCGTCGACGCGCGCAATCGATCCGCCGCCCGCGCCGACCGTGTGGATGTCCATCATCGGCACGGCTACGGGAACGCCGGCCACGATCGCTTCGTTGGTCAGGCGCATTCCCTCTCGATCGCACAGCGCCACGTCAGTCGAAGTTCCGCCCATATCGAATGTGATGATGTTCTCGATACCTGCGGATCGTGCCGCGCTCAGCGCGCCGACAACGCCGCCGGCCGGCCCCGACAAAATCGTCCGCACCGGTTCTTCAGCCGCAGCGTCCGCTGAGATGCTGCCGCCGGATGATTGCATCACGCGTAACTTGAAACTTGAGACTTGAAACTTGAGACCTGGCTTCGTGAGACGCTTGAGATACTTGCCCATCAAGGGCTGGAGATAAGCGTTAACCGCAACAGTTGAAGTGCGCTCGTACTCTCGGTACTCAGGCAGAATCTCGTGAGAAACCGAAAGCGGAAGGTTGAGTTCTTTCAACGCGTCAGCAATTCGCTGTTCGTGGTCAGGGTGAGCGAAAGAAAATAGCAGCGAAATGGCAATCGATTCCGTCTGGGCCTGCTTCAACTTCTCCACGAGCATCTTGATCTCATCTTCACTGAGTGGTTCAAGCACTTCGCCGGAAGCCACAACGCGTTCGCGGGCGCCGAACCTTAGTTCGGAAGGGACCAACGGCGGCGGCTTCACGGCGTTCAGATTGTAAAGTTCAGGCCGCGCCTGGCGCCCGATCTCAATCACGTCTTCGAAACCCGACGTGGTCACCAGCGCCGTGCGCGCGCCGCGGCGCTGCAGCAACGCATTCGTTCCCACGGTCGTGCCGTGCACGACTTCAATCTGAGCCGGATGCGCCCCTGCTGCTTCCGAAACTCGCTTCAGACCGTTGGTGATCGCAAGTGAAGGATCGTCCGGTGTCGAGGCAAGTTTAAAGATGCGCCACTGGCCGCCGGCGGCGAAAACAAAATCTGTGAACGTGCCGCCCGTGTCCACGCCGACGCGGACGCTGGCCGTTTTCCTGTTCGTTCTTCGGTTCACAATCGGTGATGTCGACTATCGAACGTTTAACCACCCGCTACCGCAGGTCGTTTTGGACAAGAGCAGCCAACTATAGACACTGGCCGTTTTGTTGACAAGACGCTCAGAACTGGTTATATAGACCGCGCTCTCGCCAAATTGAATCGACCTAAAGGAGCCGACGATGAAACTCTTTCTCCGGCATAACACCGCGCTCGTCTTTGCGTTGTTAGTTGCGTGCGTGATCGGATGCAAATCCACCAGCTCTTCAACCTCCAAGACCAGCGAAACCTCCACCTCCACCAAGACGACGAGCAGCACGACCAGCACCACAAAAACCGCGCCGCCCGATATCGCCGGCAAGTACACCGTAACCGGCACTAACCCCAACGGCAGCGCCTACAAGGGTGAGCTGGAAGTGATCAAGCACGGCGATGTCTATCAATTTCGCTGGAGCGGCGGCGCGACATACGACGGGATCGGGGTGCAACTCGGAGACGTGATCGCCGTGGCATTTACGACCGGCGAGAACGGCAAGGGTTGCGGCGTCGTGGACTACACAATCGCGGATGACGGCGCCACGCTCGACGGCAAGTGGGGATACTGGGGCACCGATGAAGGCGGTACCGAAAAGGCGAAGCGGACTAGCGGCTCCGGAATAATCGGCGAATACGACGGCACCGGCACCAATCCCGATGGCAAGCAATACAAAGTGCAAATCGCCATCGCGCCGGCCGGCAGTGGTTACAAATTCTCGTGGAGCAACAACAGCGAAGGCTTCGGCATAAGACGAGGCGACAACGTCGCGGTCGGCATCGGCGGCGCGCGCTGCGGCTTTGTGTCTTACGAAGTTAAGTCTGACGGAACGCTCGACGGAGTGTGGGGCGGCTACGGGAGCGAGAAAACCGGGACGGAGAAAGCGACCAAGCAGTAGGAATCAACCACGGATAAACGCGGATTAGCACAGATAAGCGAAATGTTCTTGAGCTCTCGCATTCTTTCTTATCTGCCTAGATCTGTGTTCATCCGTGGTTACTTTATCTTCTCCCAGCAACCACTTTCATTCGATTGCCGAGCAGCGTCCAGCACCAGCTGCGTTCGATAGCCATCTTCAAATGTCGCCGCACCTTCCACTGTCGGGCGGCCGGCGCGCAAAGCTTCGACGATTTTGCATGAGAACGAAGTGAACCCGCGCGCCCAGTTATTATCTCGCATCCCGCCGGCAAGCTCGCCCGGATCAGTTTCGACTCGTTTCCATTCGCCGTCGCCTACACGCGACTGCCACAGCGAGTTGTCTTCGATCATGTATGCGCCGCGCTCGCCGAAGATTTCCAGACGATGCTCCGGCTTTCCCGCCTCGACCATCGAGAGCGAAGCGTTTCCGGTTGCGCCCTCCGTCAATTCGCTATCGGCAAATCGCAAAAGCAGATTCGCTTCGTCGTCCGCAGTCACCGCACGCATCCTGCCGGTTTCATCCTTGCGCTGGCGCACATGTGTGGCGAGATTGCAGCAAACTTCTGAAACCGCAGCGCCCAGCAACCACT
>DATGVD010000456.1:0-7992 GCA_035300785.1 Pyrinomonadaceae bacterium
GCGCTCTGAGCAACACGCGCGCGACCAACTGCGCGCGCCACGTCCTCAGGCATCGTCAGTGGTGCGCTGCCAATCTCTTCGCCGGTGGCCGGATCGTGGGCGATGAGTTGAGCAGTCTCTAGTTTGGCGGGAATGCTTTGGGCCATCGCGAGAGATTATCGCCCAGAAGCAAGTGCAACGGAAGTCTGAAGAATCCTCTGCGTTCCTCTGCGACAACCTTTGCGCCTCCGCGTTGAAGCTATTTCGAGCCTGAATCTGAATTCCAGACCGGAACTTAAACGCAGAGGACGCTGAGGGACTCGCAGAGGAGCGCAAAGGGAACTGCGTCTGCCGTTTCCACCGGGCACCAACTCTCGGCTACAATACGACTCCCATTTCGAACCGATTGAGGAGAGACGATGCTCAAACCGCAGCTTACCGAGTTCATGCGCCGCATGGACCCCAAATCAGTCGCCATCATTCCCGCCGCGCGCGAGGCCGTGCGCTCTCACGATACGAATTATCGCTATCGCCAGAATTCAGATTTTTTCTACCTGACTGGATTTGAAGAGCCCGAGGCGATCGCGGTGATTGCGCCGTCCGAAGCGAAGAAATTCACGTTGTTCGTGCGCCCGCGCGATCCCGAGCGCGCGATTTGGGACGGCTATCGCGCCGGTGTCGAAGGTGCGAAGGCGGATTACAGCGCTGACGAAGCGTTTCCAATTGCCGAGTTTGACGAGAAGCTGCCGGAGATTCTCGATGGACCGGCAAGTCTCTACTACGCTTTTGGTCACGCCAACTCTGAACTCGACGAAAAGATCATTCGCCAGCTTACGCTGATGCGCGAAACGAACCGCAGACCTTTAGAGCCACCGCAGACGATCGTCGATCCGACCTTAATCCTGCACGAGATGCGTGTCTTTAAGAGCGAGCCTGAGGTTGAGATCATGCAGCGCGCGGCTGACATTGCCGCCGCCGCCCATGTTGAAGCGATGAAGACCGCGCGCGCGGGCATGAAGGAATACGAAATCGAGGCGCTGCTCGAAGCGAGTTTTCGGCGCCAGGGCGCGGCCGGGTCTTCTTACACTTCAATCGTCGGTTCAGGCGCAAACGCGACCACGCTGCATTACATCACCAACCAGGACACTTTGCGTGCCGGCGACCTGCTTTTGGTTGACGCGGGGGCTGAGTACCTGGGCTACGCCTCAGACATCACGCGCACGTTTCCCATCGACGGACAATTCACCGAGGCGCAACGCGACATTTACGATCTCGTTTTGAAAACGCAGATGTCATGCATCGACATGGTTCGTCCGGGCGTCCGGCTCGAAGATCTGAAAACTCATTCGGTTGAAATGCTCACCGAAGGCATGGTGAAGCTCGGTTTGCTGAAAGGCGATCCGGCAAAGCTGATCGAAGAAAAGAAGTACCTGCAGTTCTACATGCACAACCTCGGCCATTTTCTCGGCATCGACGTGCACGACGCGGGCCGTTACTACTTCAACGGCGAATCACGCCCGGCGGAACCGGGCATGGTGATGACGATCGAACCGGGACTTTACATCTCGCCGGATACGAAAAACATTCCGGAAGGATTCAATCAGGACGTGCCCGCAAAGTATCTCGGCATCGGCGTGCGCATCGAAGACGACGTGCTGGTGACGGAATAAGGCGCGCGCGTGCTGACTGACAAAGTCCCGAAAGATGCGGGAGAGATTGAGGCGCTGATGGCGAAGTGAGCAGACGCGAATCAGATGGCACAAGAACAACTGAGAATGACGATGGACGAACTGTTTCGAGCAAGAGATCTCGCAAAACAGAAGAGGAGCCGTCGTCTCGCAGGACTTCCTGTCGCAAAGAAATTCGAGATTGTTGAAAAATTCAACGCCATACTCCGCGAAGCCTTGGAAGAGGATGAGCAAAGGCGGGCGTCGCAAGAAGACTCACGGGCCGATGAAGACTAGCTGTTTCGCAGACTCAATTAGCCCCAGCTTGTGTGCGAGTTCAAAGTATCGATCAAGCCCCCCCTCCATTTCCTCACCCATCCGAAACGCGATGTTCTCAGTCAAGTAGGTTTTGACTTCATCTCGCGATAAGCCGAGCCGAGCTTCATTTTCGATGGCGATGTCTTCCACATGCGCCAATCCTTCATCCCTCGCGGCCGCAAAATCGATCGCGCGAACTTTTTCAGCGCTGTCTTTTCGCGCCATCCACATCGCAAACACAAAACCAAAGCCTGTGTAGTCGTGCCACAAGGTGGCTAAGTCGAAGACCCGGAATTGATCTCGCGGAATCTTCATCGCGGGGTCACCGATGATCAGAGCCGCGTCGTTGTGCGCGAGCATTGCGGTCAGGTCAGGTGGCGATAATTGCCACTCGGGTTCGAATCCGAGGAACTCCCGGAAAATGATTTTCACCAGCGCGACCGACGTGCGCGATGAATCATCGAGGGCTACCCGCCTCACCTTCTTCAAGTTGTTGCGTTTGGTCGCGAGCACCACGCTGCGCACCGCCGAACGCGAGCCGACGCAGACGTCGGGAACGATCGAAACGCCGTCGAGGCGCTGGTACTCGATCACCGGGACCAGGGCGACGTCGACTTCGCCGCGCGCAAGCATCTCCGCACAGCGCGCCGGTGCCGTGTCCGTGAGAAGATTGACTGCGTCCCGCCGGGCGCCGTGAATGAAACTCCAGATCAGCGGCGCGGTGTTGAGATAGCTCGACGCCGCAATGCGCGGCAAGCGATGGTCGGTGTTCTGGTTCATCGGATGGGTAAGTCCCAATTCACGGCGTTCAGAGTACCGGCTTTAGCCGGGCTTTGTAGGTCGGCGGTTAGCACGTTTCGCCGGCAAGAGCTTACGCTACAAGAAAGCCCAACTAAAGTTGGTACTCTAGACGCCTCTTTGCCGGCCGCCGCTTTGCGTTTATATTGGTCGGCGACTATCAACATTTTAAGCAATGCCAATCTACGACATCACGGTTCCGATTCATCCCGGAATGCCAATCTACGAAGGTGATCCCGCGGTAGAGATCGCAGCGTGGTCCGCGCTTCGGAAAGGCGATTCGGCGAATGTTTCGTTTCTGCATTTCGGCGCGCACACCGGCACGCACGTCGACGCGCCGGCGCATTTCATCGAGGGCGCGCGCAAGATCGACGCACTCTCGCTCGATGTGCTGATAGGCCCGGCGCGCGTCGTGCGCGTGCCCGACGAGGTCGCAGAAATCAATTCCGACTTTATTTCGGCAGCGGATATCGGCGGAGTCGAACGCGTCCTGTTTCATACGCGAAACTCAAACCTCTGGAAAGAGGGCTTTCGCAAAGACTTTACTCATCTCTTGCCTGAAGCCGCCGAGATACTCGTTGAGATGGGAATCAAATTAGTCGGCACCGACTATCTCTCGATCGAGAAATTTCATTCCGGCCACCATCGCACGCATCTGGCCTTGCTCTCGCACAGCGTAGTCATAGTGGAAGGACTGAATCTCAACGCCGTGCCGGCCGGTGATTATGAGTTGATCTGTCTGCCTTTGAAGATAGCCGACGGCGCGGGCGATGGCGCGCCCGCACGCGTAGTCTTGCGAAGCTTGAAGTGATTAGAAGCCCTCTCCTAGAGGGAGGGGGAATCAGGAGTTATGAAGAAAACGAAGGACAAGTTGAAGCCCGACCAGCAGTACCGTGAGCGGGTTTACAAAGTGGTGCGTCGGATTCCGCGAGGCCGGGTGATGACGTACGGCCAGC
The DNA here is from genome assembly GCA_035300785.1 of Pyrinomonadaceae bacterium. Taxonomy (GTDB): domain Bacteria; phylum Acidobacteriota; class Blastocatellia; order Pyrinomonadales; family Pyrinomonadaceae; genus UBA11740. The sequence goes on from DATGVD010000456.1 coordinate 3,719, forward strand.
TTGCTTACATTCTTGGCGAGGGCTACACACCGCGCACCGTTGGTTTTGTGATGCACGGCGCTGATGAGCGAAAGACGCCGTGGCAGCGGGTGATCAATTCGCAGGGCCGCTGTTCGACCGGCCGCATCGTACTGCCGTCAGACAAGCAACAGCGAATGCTGGAGCGCGAAGGCGTGAAGTTCGACGCCGGCGGCCGCTGCGATCTCGAAACTTATTTGTGGCATCCTGACGAAGAAAAGATCGAAAAGGCCGAAGCTGCGAAAGCTCGCTCAGCCTTGTATCGACGCTAACGAAGGAGCAAAACCATGAACATCGATCCGCTTCCGCAGCGCACTCCATACGAAGTCAGTCCGAGACGCTACTCAGTGTCTCATCAAATGGCGACGACGGCGTTTGAGTTGCCCAACTTTCGCGTCATGCAAACCCTCGGCGTGGTGCGCGGGATCGTGGTGCGCTCGCGCAATGTGTTCGCGACCCTCGGCGCGACATTTCAACAATTGGCTGGCGGGAATATTACGATCTGGACAAAGATGTGCGAAGAAACCCGATCGGATGCGTTCGAGATCATGATCCAGCACGCTTCGGAAATCGGCGCCAACGCAATCATTGGAATGCGCTATGACACGACCGAGATTTCCACGGGTGTCACCGAAGTGCTCGCCTATGGCACGGCAGTCATCGTCGAGCCAACCGATTCGAGTTACCGCGGATGAACGAAAACAAATTGAACGAAGCGCGAGTGGCGCGGATTCATGAAGCTTTCGCTTCGGTCCCCTACGCAAAGTTTCTCGGACTCGAGCTGGGCGAGATGAAACCAGGGGAAGCGAACCTGCATCTCGAAGTGCGCGACGAGCTCAGACAGAACCGGGGCGTGGTACACGGCGGGGCGGTTGCGTCCTTAATCGATACTGCCTCCGCGTTTGCCGTGGTCACGCAGCTTGAACCAAATGAACGAGTAACCACGACCGATCTCACCATCCATTATCTGCGGCCCGTTACCGCGGGCCGTCTGACGGCCACGGCGCGCACCGTTCGGGCCGGGCGGCGACTATTCGTGCTTTCCGTCGAAGTCATGGACAATCAGCAGAAACTGATCGCCACGGCGGTCACGACCTACATAAAACTCCAGTAGAGCCGTAAAACCTTAGCAAAACCACTAAAGTTTATCGTGGACAAACCCCGTTCAAAGGCGCAGAATAACCTTGGCTCGTCCTCAACACCTCTCGCCGAGTCCCAGCAGGTCTTGTCTTTCATAGCTTGGGCTCTTTTCGAGATGTATTCACTTTACGACGCACTTCTAACGCAGCACTCTCGTCAACTTACACCCGTTCGTTGCGCGCATTCGACAATTGCCCAACTGCATCGCTATTTTGAGGACGTAGTTCTCGAGAACAATCTGGGCGCACTGGTGATCGAAAGCTTGCCGCTCTCTGCTAAGCGGCCCAATCGTGAAAAGGCTCGATTCCCCGAACTAGCGCGTGGTGGACGTCGCGCTTTCTTCTTCGTGCACGAGGCGGACGCGCTCAACGAAGTCTTTAGCGGCTGGGATCCAAACGAGGGTCTCAACGCTCTGGCCCTGCTCCATCCCGACCACAATTATGCGAATGAGCATTTCGTCGTGATCGCCGACGCGCGCTTTTCTGCTTTGCTGGCGACCGTACGCGGCCGGGACAGCACCGCGCGCGCGGGCGAAGATGAAGTTGTCTGGACCTTCGAGCCCGACATTGTTTACTCGGCGCTTGAGTATCTGATGGCTCGCGTCAGCGCCGAGCATCCCTACCACGCGGCGGCTCTTGGCTCGGCCGTGCGCACCTCAATGCCAAAGGCCACCTCGTTACAGCTTACGCTGAGCGTAACCACGAAGCTGGCGCATCTGCTGCAGGCGCAAGCCGGGCGCGAGATCGCGATCAATCGAATTGCGACGGCGATTCGTGAGTCGCTGGAGTTGGGAGTCGTCCTGCAAAAGACGGTCGATGAAGTCGGCGTCGCGCTCAACGCCGCAGGCTGCGCTTTGCGGGTCGAAGGACAAACAGCCGAAACGGCTCTGCGTTACTTCTATTTCGCCGGAGAGACGGCAAAGGATGCAGCACTGGAAGAAAAGACTATCCGCGATCTCGATCTCCAGAGCGCGAATCTGGCGAAACATCCGGAGCTTCTCACGCAGGATATTTGTGGAGATTCTGACTCGAACAACGAAAGATGTCCGATGGCAATTGTGCCGCTGATTTTTCAAGGGCGGTTCATGGGCGCGTTGCAGGTGACGGCCGCGGATTCGTCTCGCGCGTGGGAAGGGAACGAACTCTTGCTGCTGCGCACTGTTGCCGACCAGGTTGCGGTAGCTGTCAAACACGCGAACCTGTTCGCGCAAATTCAACAGCAAGCCCTCACCGACGCGCTGACCGGTTGCTACAATCGCCGTTCCTTCGAGATGCAGCTTGATAAAGATCTGCTGATGGCCAAACGTTCGCACCAACCTTTGTCGCTGGTAATGCTCGATCTCGACAGGTTCAAGCAACTGAACGATTCCGTAGGTCACGACGCCGGCGACACGGCGCTGCGCCGGTTGGCCGAGTGCTTTCGTGAGGAGCTGCGTGGAGTTGATTCCGCGGCGCGCCTGGGCGGTGATGAGTTTGTGTTGATTCTGCCGCAAGCGAGTGCCGAGGGCGCGTTGATCGTAGCCGAACGCCTGCGCTCGCGGATAGCCCAAATCGAAATTCCGGAATACGGGAATCTAAGCGCATCGATGGGTATCGCTACCTTCCCGTCACCCGCAGCTTCGCGCGCGGACGTGATGCTGGCCGCCGACGCCGCGCTCTACTGCGCCAAGCGCGCCGGTCGCAACCGCGTCTGCGTTGCTCAACATTCGCTCGGCAATCTCGACCACAGTTCCGCATCAATTCTGAGTGCCCGCGACGAAGTGACCGACATCGCTGAGCCGAGCATGTAATCCCTGTCTCTGGCTCTCAATTCAAAATCAAAAAACGACGACGCTTTGCTAGTCTGATCGATCTCACTTAGAATTTCAGAACCCGAAGCTTTTCATATTATTTGCGTTAACTTCGGTTTTTGGATTCATGAGTAGTGATCTGCGAAGACTCGTGCGCTATTTCCGGCCTTATCGGCTTTCGCTGATCGCGGGTGTCGCCTGCATCCTGGGTTATGTCGCCTTCAGCGTGATCGTGCCGCTGATCGTCGGCCGCGTGATTGACCAAAACTGGACCGTCGTAACGTGGGGCAAACTGACGCTGGCCGCACTGAAAATTCTGGGCACGAGCGCGACCGGCGGACTGTTTCTTTTCCTGCAGCGTCGCATCCTCATCGGGATGTCGCGGCATGTTGAATATGATTTGCGGAACGATTTCTACGCTCATCTGGTTGATCAGCCGCTATCGTTCTTTCATGAGCATCGCACCGGCGACCTGATGGCGCGGGCGACGAACGATCTGGCGGCCGTGCGCCAACTTGCCGGGCCGGTAATCATGTACAGTATGCAGACGGTATTCGCCGTCGTCGTTATTCTCCCAATAATGTTCATCATCAATTGGAAGCTGACCCTGCTGCTGTTTGTGACCATGCCGCTGGTTTCGTTGACGGTAAAGATCTTTGGCCAGCAGGTCCACACCCGATTCGAAAAGATTCAGGACTTCTTCGCGCAAATAACGGCGCGGGCGCAGGAAAACTTTACCGGCGTGCGCATCGTGCGCGCTTATGCGCAAGAAAACGCCGAGATCGAGGCCTTCAATCACCTCAATTGGGAATACGCGCAAAAGAATCTGGGCCTGGTGCGCATCGACGCGGCCATGCGTCCGTTGATGACTTTTCTCATCGGGTTGGGTTTCGTGCTGATCACCTGGTTTGGCCCGCTACTGGCTGTACGCGGTGAATTGACCGCCGGCCAGTTCACGGAGTTCAACATGTATCTGTTTAAGCTCATCTGGCCGTTGATCGCGATCGGCTATGTGGTAAATGTCTATCAGCGCGGGACGGCGAGTTGGAAGCGCATGCAGGCGATCATGTCGGTCGAGCCGGCAATCGCTGATTTGCCTGACACGAAAGAGCAGCCGCCGATCACCGGCCGCCTCGAGTTTCGCAATCTTACTTTTCGCTATCATCCGGCCAGCGAGCCCGTTCTGAAAGACATCAACCTCGAAATCGCGGCCGGGCAAACGGTCGCGTTCGTGGGCCGCACCGGCAGCGGCAAATCGACCCTGGTCAATTTGATCCCCCGCTTGATCGAAGCGCCTGACAAGGGCCTTTTGATCGATGGCGTTCCG
>DATGVD010000457.1:0-6451 GCA_035300785.1 Pyrinomonadaceae bacterium
TTGAAGTTGAACGTTTGCGGGGTCTGGTCGAAGCGAAGGAAAAGCAGTCGACGGTTTCTTCAATTCCCCCACCTGCTGCGCCGGCAGTTTCTTTGCCGCCCAGCGCCGCGCCTGACAGTGCCCGAATCGCCGTCGCGACAAAAGCGCAGGGTGGTGATTTGTCGGGAGCCGGCAATCTCTTACGAACCGATCGGATCACAATTGGCGGTTACGGTGATTTCCAGTTTCGACAGTCTTCAATCAGTGAACGCGCTGACGGTGGTGGTACGCCGACTTTTCAGAACACGCGTCTGGTACTCAGTGTTGCGGCAGTTCTGGCCGAGAAGCAAAATATAATTTTCAACTCAGAGATCGAATATGAGTTCGGCTCGCGGGAAATCGATGTCGAGCAAGCCTATGTTGAGTGGAAGGCGCGGCCCGAGTTTGGATTTCGAGGTGGGATAATCGTGCCGGCCATCGGTCGCTTCAATACCTTTCACGATTCCTACTTGAACCTGACCACTATTCGTCCGCTGATCAATCAATTCATCATTCCGTCAGCATATCGCGACGCCGGGGTCGGCATTCGCGGGCGTTTCAAACTGCCGCACAAGATGAAGTTCAGTTATGAAGCCGACCTGGTGAACGGCATGCAAGGCGTGAATGCCGATGGCGAGCCGACGCCGTTCTCGCGTTTGCTGGGTCAGTCTTCAGCGGCTGAGCCGGGTCTGGTTGCATTTCAGGCCGAGCGTCGTCGTAAGGCGATGGTTGGTCGCGTCGGCTTTTCCCCCATTCCGGGTTTGGAAGTTGGCGTGTCGGGCTACAACGGTCACTTCAATGAACAGGGATCGCCACCGCAATCGGTAACGATTCTCTTTATAGACGGCTCGTATCGTCGCGGGTCGCTCGTTATCAACGGTGAGTATGGTCGCTCGAACATTGTCGGCGGCATTCCGCGAAAGAGTCCGGCGCCGCCCGCAATCAACCTGAACGCTCCGCAGACGATTGCAGCGCTGGCCGAATTCGTGGCCCAACGCTCGCCGGGGCAGGACGGGTTCTACCTGGAAGGCACGTACAGGTTCTCTGCACCAATCGCGAAAAAGAAACTCGACGAGGGCGCCTACGTTGCACCAGTTGTGCGTTACGAAGTCGTGCGACTCGATCGCACGATTCCCGACTTCTATCTCAATCGCTCGCGAACCACGATCGGCCTAAACCTCGCTCCGTCTTCGACGGTGATCTTCAAACTGAATTATCTGTTCAATCGCACCTTTGGACCGGTTCCCAGAGTTCCGGCTGGAATTGGCGGCGCGCTTTTCGGCATCAGCCCATTGCCGCATCTCGATTACGGACGAAACGGTTTCACCGGATCAGTCGCGTACGTTTTTTAGGAGCGGAAATCGTGAAGCAGAGAATTGTGAAAGCGCTGGCGGGGTCCTTATTACTGACTGCGACTCTAATGTTGGGATTTGTCCGGCCGGCATTCCTCTCCAGAACTGTTCAAGCCAAACCGGCGTACATGGATCGATACAACAGAGACGTGCGCGCCAGGCAGGAACTGATAAACAAATGCACGGTCTGTCATGTTGGCCGCGGTGGCGACACACGCAACGACTTCGGTGAAGCGTTTGAGGACGCCGGTTACCGCATCACGCCAAAATTGCGCGAGAAGTTCCCTAAGTTGTTCGTGAAGTCACGCGAGCAAACGCCCTAGATGTCAGCGCACCGGTGTCGCTGGAAAAGTGCGGAAGGCGAACCAATCGTGCTCGCGCGTTGACGCTACGCACCGCCACGAATAATATCGATGCTCTGGCGCGAGTCGGCGAAAACTTAACTTCAATTCCCCCGGGGCATTCGTCTCAAATGAAGATTGCTTACTTCGATTGTTTTTCCGGCATCAGCGGCGACATGGTTCTGGGCGCCCTGGTGGACGCCGGCTGCGAGCTGAATCGCATCGAAGCCGAATTGCGGCGGCTGCCCTTCAGCGGTTGGAGCATCTCGGCTGAGAAGGTCGAGCGCGGCGCGTTATCGGCCACTCACGTGAAAGTGGAAAGCGGCGAGCATCATCCGCATCGCTCGCTCGATACGATTCTCGGACTAATTAGTCAGGCTGGGCTGTCGCCGCGCGTCACGAATCGCGCCAGCGAAATTTTTCGACGGTTGGGCGAGGCCGAAGCGCGCATTCACAACGTGCCGGTAGAAAAGATTCACTTTCACGAAGTCGGCGCGGTCGACGCAATCGTGGACATCGTGGGCGCGTCCGTGGGCTTTGAGTTATTGGGCATCGAGACGTTCGCGTGCTCGGCGCTGAATGTTGGCGGCGGACGCGTGCAAACCGCTCACGGGATTTTGCCGGTGCCGGCGCCGGCCACCGCCGAGTTGCTCCGCGGCGCGCCGACGTATTCAACCGGTATCGAGCGCGAATTGGTGACGCCGACGGGCGCCGCGATCGTGTCAACGCTGGCGTCGGAGTTTGGCGCGCAGCCGGCGATGACTGTCGGTGCGGTGGGCTATGGTGCCGGCACGGCGGAACTCCGCGAGCAGGCGAACGTCCTGCGGCTTTTCATCGGAGAGAGCGTCGAACAGAAGATCGGGCGCGATGACGTCATGGTAATCGAAGCCAATCTGGACGACATGAACCCGCAGATTTATGGTTACTTTGTTGAGCGCGCTTTGGAGGCGGGAGCGCTGGATGTTTTTGCCACGCCGGTGCAGATGAAAAAGAACCGTCCCGGACAATTGCTGACCGTGTTATGCCGGCCGGCGGACACCGATCGCCTGATGGATCTGATCTTTCGCGAGACAACCACCATTGGCGCGCGGACCTATCGCGCCAACCGGCGCACGCTCCAGCGCGAAAGCGTTGCGGTGGACACGCCTTTGGGAACCGTGCATCTGAAAGTCTCGCGGTCGAACGGGCACGTGCTCAACGTGGCGCCGGAGTACGAAGATTGCCAGAGGATCGCGGCCGAGCGCGGCGTGCCGCTCAAACAGGTACTGGCCGAAGCAGAGTTTTGCTTTCAGAAGCAGCGCGCGGACATGAGCGAGAAAGATTCTTGATGCCCAAAGAGATCCCGAATGAAAAACCCAACGGATTGCTCGGCAAACGCGAGCGATTGTTCGATCGGTTGCGAGAGCTGGATTCGCTGCTGGTAGCCTTTTCCGGCGGCGCTGATTCCGCTTATCTGGCCTGGGCCGCGCATCAGACGCTGGGTGAACGCGCGCTATCCGTAACGGCGCTGTCGCCAAGTTTTTCCGCGCATGATCGCGCGCAGGCTGAAAGTTTCGCGCGGCATGTGGGTCTGCGGCATGAGTCAATCGCGACGCACGAATTCGAAAATCCTCGCTATGTCGCAAACAACGCCGACCGTTGCTACCACTGCAAGACCGAACTTTTTGTTGAGATGGAAAAGCTCGCTTCGGCGCGGAACTTTGCGGCCCTCGCTTACGGAGTAAACACCGACGACATGCAGGATTTCCGTCCCGGCCATCGCGCCGCCAGAGAACATCAGGTGCTGGCGCCGCTGCTCGAAGCCGAACTTAACAAGACGGAAATCCGCGAACTTTCGCGACAGGAGGGCCTGCCGACATGGGATCGTCCCGCTTCGGCGTGTCTCTCTTCGCGCCTGCCTTACGGGACGCAGGTGACGATTCGAAATCTGAGTCAGGTCGAGCGCGGTGAAGCGATTCTGCGCGCGCTGGACTTCCGGCAGTTCCGTGTGCGGCATCACGGCGAGATGGCCCGCATTGAGATCGCGGCGGAAGAATTGCCCCGCGCGCTGAAGATGAATCTCGAGCAAACTCTGGCCGAAGGATTTCAGCGGCTGGGATTCACTTCCATCACGCTGGATCCGCAAGGTTATCGGCAGGGATCTCTGAACGCCGCCCTCGCTAAAAAATAAACACCATGGACGAGCGGGACATCAGGCGGCTGCTCGAGCGGCTGCAAGCGGGCCGGCTTTCAGTCGAGGACGCGATTGAGCGGCTGCGCCATCTGCCATCTGAGGATCTCGGCTTTGCTAAGATTGATCATCACCGGGCGCTACGTCAGGGCTTTGCCGAAGTGATCTTCGGACACGGAAAGACTCCGCAACAAGTGACGGCGATTGTCCGCGGGATGCTACGGCCGAAGGATTCGAAACACAATATCCTGATCACGCGTGCGGACGAGCGCATCTATCGCGCGGTCCGTCGCGTCATTGCAAAGGCCAAATTTTATCCGCTGGCCGGCGCGATTGCGATCCGGCGCAACCGGGTTATAACCGGCAAGGGCACCATCCTGATTCTTTCCGCCGGCACCAGCGACATCGCCGTTGCCGAGGAAGCCGCGCTGACCGCGGAGATAATGGGTAATCGGGTGGAGACTGTGCACGACGTCGGTGTCGCCGGATTGCACCGCTTGATGGAGCACCACGAAAAAATAAAGAGCGCGCGTGTGATCATTTGTGTTGCGGGAATGGAAGGGGCACTGCCCAGCGTGGTAGCCGGTTTGGTAGCGTGCCCGGTGATTGCCGTGCCCACCAGCACCGGCTACGGCGCCAGCTTCGGCGGGTTAACGGCATTGCTGGCGATGCTGAACAGTTGTGCGTCGAACGTCAGCGTGGTGAATATCGATAATGGATTCGGCGCGGGCCGCGTGGCCAGCGCGATCAACCGCGGGTGAGTCGTCTCCCGCCGAATTCACTTCGCGCTGCGCCCATTTCTCAAGCGCTCGCCGCCAGTCCTGCCACGACCTCGATCGGCGGCAGCGGCACTGCCATCTCCTGGAGGGCTCCCAGAAGAGTCGTCTGATTCTCAAAGACAAACGCATTGCGCATTTCGAGAAACTCATCGAGGAACCGCTCGCGGCGTGCTTCAACTGCCAACGGATCCCACGGGTTCTCTTTTCCGTCTGAGAATACGTACGAAAGATCTTCGACGACTTGCAACAACAAAGAGTTACTCCTTTGCGTAATCCTGCGGAGAGACTTCTTGTAGTCCGCCATTCCCGGCAACGCCGGGAAGAGTCGTTCCATCACTGCCACTTCATTCCAGGCCCAGGTCAGTTGGGTGGTCACTGCCCCCAGACCATGAATCCAACCAGTGATGTTAACCATGGTCGTGAGCCCCTGGTAGAACTCTGCCAATCGCGGATCCAGAAAATCGTAGTCGGGGTTGCAGACATCGCCGCGCAGCCGTCCCGTGCGCACCAGTTCATCCTTAATCGGCGTGCCGTCGTACGGCAACATTCGACAGAACGTCACCGGAGAACAACCATCACCGACGATCGTGCGCAAGAAATTGAGGTTGCCACGCACGGATTCAAACGTGCTGGATGGGTCGAGTAGCATAAAGCCGTACTCAAACTTCAGGCCGATACTCTTCAAGAGTTTCACCGCGCGAATGTTCTGCTCGACGGTGATTTGTTTGTGAAGCGTCTCCAATCCTTCTTCAGTTCCGGACTCGAGCCCCATGTAGACAAAGTAAAGGCCGGCGTCGCGCATTCTGATGAACAACTCGCGCTCAACCGCATCGGCGCGACAGTTGATTTTCCAGATCACTTTTCCGGCTAAACCACTGCGATGCAGTTCATCGACAAACTCGCCGGCCCAACGGCGCCAGACGGTACCGAACAGCGGAAAGTCATCATCCTGGAAGAGGAAGAGAGTGATGCCTCTCTCTTCATAAAGGCTGCGCATCTCGCGCACGACCTCGACGGGCTTGCGCGTGCGCACGATCCTTCCCGGCGCGGCGCGATAGAATGTATGGATCGAGCAGAACGAGCAGGTGCGAGCACAGCCGCGGCTAGCCAGTATCGGCATGATCTGGCGACCCAAAATCCTTTCCGGCTCGTAGTTGCGTTCCGGATAAGGCAATTGATCGAGGTCTTCAACCAGCGCCCGCGCCGGCGTCGCGATTACCTGGTTATCGCGAAGATAGGCAATGCCCTGGATGTCGTGCCAGTCCTCGCCAGTGCTGAGCGCATCCGCCAACTCGAGGAGTGTCATCTCGCCTTCGAAGCGCACGACGCTGTCCAGTTCGGGCACAAGTTCCAGCGTCTGCTGATAACTCAAACTAGGAAAATGTCCGCCCATGGCGAAGTGGCAATCAACGCCGCGCGCGCGCAAGGCGCGTATCAGCCCGCCGTAACGCTCAATGTAGAATTGGAAGATTAGCGAGAATCCGACCAGGAGAGGATCGGCTAAGACCACCGATTTCAGAATCTCTTCAGGGTCCGCCTCGACGTCCAGCACCTGCACGGCATAACCGTATTGGCGCAGTACCGAAGTCAGGTACCCGAGCCCCAGATTTCCTTGATGTTGAAAACCAATCAGAACGATGGGACGCGACGTGTTGCGCCCGCGCTCGGCTCCGGTGGGGCCTTGAAAAATGCGTAGCGGAATAGACTGACGCATACGTCCTCCTGAAGCCAAGCGACTTAGCAACCCGTCTGTGGAGCAGGCGGATTGCTAAGCGTCGGCGAATAAGGAAC
>DATGVD010000458.1:0-5452 GCA_035300785.1 Pyrinomonadaceae bacterium
CGCAGATGGTCGAGCGCTTCAAGAAACTAATCGGCGAGAAGTTTTATGACGGCACGGCGATTCATCGCGTCGACTTGCAGTTGGGGATTATTCAGGGCGGCGATCCGAACACAAAGGAAAACAACGTCGCGGCGTACGGCATGGGGAACTCACCTTATCCGAATGTGCCCGCGGAGTTCAGCGACATTCCTTACGAGCGCGGCACACTCGGCGCTGCGCGCACCCAGGACGTAAACGGCGCAAACTGTCAGTGGTTCATCACCTTGAAAAAGCAACCGGCATTCGATAAGAAATACACTGTCTTTGGCCGGGTGATCGACGGGATCAAGAACGCTGAGGTCATCATGGGAGCGCCGACTGTTGCGGGAACCCCAAGGCCTTCTGACAAAGTCGTGATTAAGAGTGTGACGTTGCAGCCGCGGGCGAGTTTTCCCGCGCAGTAAATACAAGTGCTACAACTTCGGGAACAGAATTGGCAGCGCCAATTCCGCAGTGAACATGCAGCGCGCGTTGTGGCCGCACAGAGGGATGACGATCGCTTTGTGCTGTGCCTTGTATTTGGCGTTGACGTAAGCCGCAAAACTCTGGCCACGCGCCAGACGCGTCGGACCCTGGGCCATCGCCGGGCACGATGAATCAAAGCCGCCCAGCGGCAGAATATCGAGTTCACCGAGCAAGTAAGTCACCGATCTCGACGCAAGCTGTTGCTTCATTTGATCGTCGCTGATCTTCGCAGTATAGCCGCTGCGACTTTTCAAACCGTAAGGCCACTTATCATAGGTCGTGCAGTTGCGAGCGTCACCGAATGGACGTAGTTCACTGTTTGCACCTGCGGGGCGTTCTGGATCGAGGTAAGCATAGCTCGACGGGTTGGAAACGACATAGGTAATCGGAACGCCGAGCTTGTCGTGAACCTGGTTGGCCATCTCGTAGCGCGTGACATACTGGCCACCCGCGGAATGACCGCAGACAACGATTGCTTTCAGGTTTGGGAAGATGTCTTTCCGCGCCAACCGGCGCAAAATCACGTCCATCAAATCATACGACGTCAATTCCTTGTTGCTGGCTGAAACTCCGCCGGATCGCCAAGTGTCTCCGGAGCAACTCCAATTGATTTCGTTTGCAGCCAGGGTATCCCTGCACCCACGACCGTCGTTGGACGCAAAGCGCGGGGCGATCACGATTGTGTCATTGAGCGCGCCGGCGAGAAATGCCGCGGCCAGCCCGGTACGAAAATAGTTATCTGCATCGCGTCCGGCGCCATGGACTACGACCAGCGCTCGAGTGATCTGTTCGTTTTTCTTATCGACCGGATAGGTGCGATAGATCAACGCTTGCGCCTGGCCGCCGAGACTCACCCATTCAGTACATTCGGGCGTTGCTCTTGTGCAGGGTTCGGCGGCGATGGTGGAAACGAACGTCGCAAAGAAAACGAGGAGAAAGAGTGTGCGCAACATGGGCGCGAGGATATATCCAGTTCGGCACGCGACGCAACTTTTCCAGGGAAGCGATAATGTCCTAATTCCAGGTCTTCTCTGCGCGTCCTTTGCGGCCTCTGCGTCTTTGCGGTGAGCTTTGTTTCGCGGCTAAGATTCACCGCAGAGACGCAGAGAACGCAGAGTTAACGCAGAGATAAATCAAAAACCCCGACACTCCAGGGAAGGGGATCGCACACATTATCTTGACGAGATTGAGACTGTGCAGTGACTAGATCGTATCCTCGCGCGTTTTCGATTGCTCTTCCAGTTCGTATCGATCGCGGTCGCGGCGCTCGATCTTATCGAAATCCAGCTCTTCGTTATCTTCAAAGTTGATGCCCATAGCGTGGGCGTTCTCTTCAACCATCGATTGATCGGGCGTGGGACTGTCTCCGGCGAACGATTCGGACCCGCTCTCATTCACGTCTTCCCAGGCGGCGTCGATGTCGCCACCGGCATCCTGCGGTGAGGCGGCCGTGTTGTTGCGCAGACGCTGCGCCAGCAAGTCCGAATCCTGCGGCGCATGCGCGATCTCTTCCTCCATGAACTCTTCGATTTCCGGATCGGACACGTACTCAGGATTGTTACTCAAGTAATTGAATGATTCCGGCGTTTTCGTTGGCATGATGATGCTTCCTTTTTCGAGAGACTACATTTGTCCGAACGCCTGAGCCAGGCGGCCGTCGATCCGTCAGCTAATCAGAGGGGACGTGCTGAGCGGACTATAACACAAATCAGTAGAACGCAGGCAACGCGCAAATCGATCGAACGCGCGGCATTTCGTCGCGACCGACGCGCTTGACGATTACGAAGCGCGCTTCTAAACTTGAATTTGATCAGCCAGAAACAAAAATCGTTCCCGAGAAGCTCGGAGCTTCTCTTCGCCCGTTTGCGCTTTGTACCCGCGCGCTTGATAAACCATGCCACATAATCTTTTCAATTCGCTCCAAACATTCGCCCCGGCATCGGGAAAAACCGGACAGCTTTATTCTCTGCCGCAACTGGAAAAAGAAGGCGTCGCCAAAGTCTCAAGACTGCCGGTCAGCATTCGCATCGTGCTCGAATCCGTGCTGCGCAATTTCGACGGCCAGAAGATCACCAAAGACGACGTCCGCAGCGTTGCCAATTGGCGCCCCAATGCGGAACGCACTGAAGAGGTGCCGTTCGTGGTCGCGCGCGTGCTGCTACAGGATTTTACCGGCGTGCCTTTGCTCGTCGATCTGGCGGCGATGCGTTCGGCCGTGGTGCGCTTGAACAAGAATCCCGGCGTGATCGAGCCTCTGGTCCCGGTCGATCTCGTGATCGATCATTCGGTGCAGGTTGATTTCTCCAGCACCAACGACGCATTCACGAAGAACATGGAGATGGAGTTCCGCCGCAACAACTCGCGTTATCAATTTCTCAAGTGGGGCATGCAGGCGTTCGATGGCTTTGGCGTGATCCCACCCGGCATAGGCATCTGTCACCAGGTCAATCTTGAGTTCCTGGGCAAATGCGTCTGGGAGAAGCACGGTCTCTATTATCCCGATAGTTTAGTCGGCACTGATTCGCACACGACGATGATCAATGGACTCGGCATCGTCGGCTGGGGCGTCGGTGGCATTGAAGCCGAGGCCGCGATGCTGGGCCAGCCGGTTTATTTTCTGACACCTGACGTGGTGGGCGTGTACATGAAAGGCCGCCTGCGCGAAGGCGTGACCGCCACCGATTTGGTTTTGGCGGTGACCGAGATGCTGCGCAAAGCGAAAGTCGTCGGCAAGTTCGTAGAGTTTCATGGCGAGGGCGCAGCGTCTTTGTCCGTAACCGATCGCGCGACGATCGCGAACATGTCGCCTGAGTATGGCGCGACGATGGGTTATTTCCCACCGGACGAAGCAACTTGTCTTTATCTGAAAGCGACCGGAAGGTCCGATGAACAAATCGAGGCGGTGCGAAATTATTTCCAGGCTCAGGGCATGTTTGGAATTCCTCGCGGTGGAGATTGTGACTACAGCACTCTTCTCGAACTCGATCTCGGAACGGTCGTGCCCAGCGTTGCCGGTCCCAAGCGTCCGCAGGATCGCATCGCGCTGCCTAATTTGAAAGATCAGTTTCTCAACCTCTTGCAGAAACCTATTTCCGATGGCGGTTATGGGAAGACGAGCGAAGACATCGCGGTTCGATACTCAGCGGACATCGGCGCTAGCGAGCACGGTCTCGCCGTAATCGTCGGCGGCGGTGAGCAGCACTCCGCGGGTGCTCCCGCGCCCGTCGGCAATCACGTCACCGAAAAAGACACCAGTGTCTGGAGCGAGACCGAGATGATGAACAACCGGCCCACGCCCGATCGCGTGGCCGAGGTCATGCCCGAAGAGTTTCCCAAAGCGCACGTCGATCTGGGTCATGGCGATGTCTTGATCGCCGCGATCACCTCCTGCACGAACACTTCGAATCCGAGTGTGATGCTGGCCGCCGGCCTGCTTGCCAGGAAGGCAGTCGAGCGGGGATTGAAAGTACGGCCGACGGTCAAAACTTCTCTGGCTCCCGGCTCGCGCGTGGTGACTGAATACCTCGAAAAGACGGGCTTGCAATTCTACCTAAACAAGCTGGGATTTAATCTTGTGGGCTATGGATGCACAACTTGCATCGGCAACTCGGGCCCGCTCGATCCGAGCATCGAAGCCGTCATCGGCGAGCACGATTTGATCGCCGCGAGCGTCCTTTCCGGCAATCGCAACTTCGAGGCGCGCGTGCACCAAAGCATCAAAGCGAATTTCCTGATGAGCCCGCCGCTGGTCGTGGCATTCGCGCTCGCCGGCCGCGTCGACCGCGATCTATCTAAAGACCCGATCGGCCCGGACCGAAACGGGGAAGATGTTTTTCTCCGCGACGTCTGGCCGACGATGGAAGAGGTTGGCGCGTTGATGCAGGCCGCTCTGGATCCGGAAACCTATCGCACGCTCTACGCGAACTTCGCGGAACAGAATCCGATGTGGAACGAGATACCTACGACGACGGGTCTGACTTATCAATGGGATCCGGAGTCGACTTACATTCAGGAGCCGCCGTTCTTTGAAGGCTTTGGCGCCGAAGTAGGCAAGATGGAAGACCTGCATGGAACGCGGCCTTTGGCGATCTTCGGCGATTCAGTCACGACCGATCACATCAGCCCCGCCGGTGCCATTAAAGCCACCTCACCTGCTGGGGTCTATCTACAGGAACGGGGCGTCACGGCATCCGACTTTAACAGCTACGGCTCGCGGCGCGGCAATCATCAGGTGATGATGCGCGGCACCTTCGCGAACGTACGCATCAAGAATCTAATGGTGCCGGGAACGGAAGGCGGAGTCACTCTTTACAGATCGAACCCGGAAGCGGAACCAGAGAGAATGAGTATCTATGACGCGGCGATGAAGTATCAGAGCGAAGGCACGCCGCTCGTCGTGTTTGCCGGCCAGGAATATGGCACCGGTTCATCGCGTGACTGGGCAGCCAAAGGGACTCGGTTGCTCGGTGTCAAAGCGGTCGTCGCGCAAAGTTTCGAACGGATTCATCGCAGCAACCTGGTCGGCATGGGCGTGCTGCCCTGTCAGTTCAAAGAAGGCACGAACGCGGCTTCATTGAATCTCGACGGCACTGAGACGTTTGACATCACTGGCCTGGAATCTTCTGATTCAGGATTGCAAAACGTTGAAGTGCAACCGCGTCAGGATGTGACGCTCACGATTCACCGCGCCGATGGTCGATCGGAGGAAATTCCCCTCGTCCTACGAATCGACACACCGATCGAGATTGATTACTACCTGCACGGCGGTATTCTTCCTTATGTGTTGCGGCAGTTGCTGGCGGGGACGACGGGATTTTAGTCGACATGGGCGAAAACCTAACCCACATTAGGATCGGAAATTACAAAGGCCTCAACGGGTGCCTGTTGCGCGACCTAGGAAGAATTAATGTAATTTGCGGAAAGAATAATGGTGGCAAATCCACTCTTC
>DATGVD010000459.1:0-2068 GCA_035300785.1 Pyrinomonadaceae bacterium
CGTCACGCCTACGTGGATGTGTTTCGCTCGAAACTGTTCACGGCCTTCTTTGCGCTTTCATTCCTCTATCCGCTGCTCTGTTCGATTCTTATTTATCTGCATCATAACGAGAACATACTCGGGATCAAGGGACTGAAGTTACAGCAACTGCTTCCAATCGATGCGTCGTTCTTCAAATTCTATGTGGTTTGGCAGGGAATCACCGGGTTCTTTCTGATGATGCTGGTCGGGCCGCAACAGGTCGCGCGCGATCTAACAAACAACGGTTTGCCGCTTTACCTGTGCCGGCCCTTCAGCCGCAGCGAGTACGTCGTCGGCAAAATGTCGATCGTCATCATTCTACTTTCCGCGATCACCTGGGCGCCAGGTTTGCTGCTGTTTTTGTTTCAGGGTTATCTGGAAGGTTGGTCGTGGTTCGCGGAAAACATCTGGATGGCGAGCGCGATTTTCATCGGCAGTCTGGTGTGGATTCTGGTGCTGGCGCTGCTGTCGCAGACGATCTCAGCGTGGGTGAAATGGCGGGTGGCGGCGCGCGCTGCGTTGCTGGGGATATTTTTCATCCCGACCGCATTCGCGGAAATCCTCAATCAGGCGTTCGAGACGCGTTGGGGGCACATCGTCGACTTGCGCGCGCTGTTCGCTAACGTGTGGGCGGGATTGTTCGGCCTCTTCGTTCGCCAAACCGGCGAGATTCAGGAGGTGCGCCACGGCGTAATCATCCGCGAAGTGATCATGAACGAGCCGCCACTGTGGGCTTCGTGGTTCGCGTTGTTTTTGATCTGCGCCTTTTGTTTGTGGCTGTTGTCGCGGAAAGTGAAGGCGTACGAGGTGGTGAAGTGAATTTCGAATTGCGGATTGCGAATTTCGGATTGGACAAAACCCTGAAGCGCTCTATGACTCAAGACAAACCAAAACAGGAATTCGCAATCCGAAATCCGAAATCCGAAATTGTCTTTGACAACGTCTCGAAGTTTTACGGCGAGATACTCGGCGTGAATCGCGTCAGCCTGGCGATCCCGCCGGGCATTACCAGTCTGGTCGGGCCGAACGGCGCGGGGAAAACTACGCTGATGAATTTGATGACGGGACTGTTGCGGCCCACGCGCGGCCGCGTCACGGTGCTCGGCGTTCCTACGGATCGGCCGGAAGAATTATTTCGCAAAGTCGGCTACTGCTCGCAATTCGATTCGTTTCCGCGCGGACTGACTGGCCGCGAGTTCATCAAATCATTTCTGCTCGTCTCCGGGATTGGCAAGAACGACGCCGACAGTTGGACTGAGAAAGCTTTGGATCGGATCAGCTTGCTCGATGCCGCGGACCGGCGCATCGGCGCGTATAGCAAAGGCATGCGCCAGCGTTTGCGTCTGGCGCAATCAATCGCGCACCGGCCGAAGGTTTTGATTCTGGACGAGCCCTTGAACGGACTTGATCCGATAGTGCGTGCGGAAACGATTGGATTATTCAGGAAGCTGGCGGCGGAAGGCTTGCACCTGATTATTTCGAGTCACATCCTGCACGAAGTGGACATGATGTCGGATCGCGTCGTGCTGCTGAACAACGGCTACGTCGTCGCCGAAGGCGGCATTCACGGCGTGCGCGACGAAATGGAAACGCATCCGATGCAGATTCTGATTCGCTGCGACCGGCCCGCGATGCTGGCGTCGCGCATGTTTGCCGAAAATGATGTGGTCGAAGCGCACCTGCACGAAGATCGGGGCGGGTTGTTCGTGAAAACGCGCGAGCCCGATCGGTTCTATCTTTTGCTCAACGAAATCGTGGCGCAAGGCGAGATCAATGTCGAATCAATCGCGCCCATCGATGACGATCTCAGCGCGGTGTATCAGTATCTGATTGGTTCCGAAGGGTCGGCTTGACTCTCGAAAGGTAGAAGAACGTGACTGCTGAAGGAACAAAACCAGACCCCAGGATGACGCGGGCTGCCTCATGGTCGCTTTGGCTGCGGCAGATTCGCGCGATTTTCAGACTCGAGATCCGGAAGAACTTCTTTGGCAAGCGGTCGGTCCTGATCTATCTGTTGGCGTTCCTGCCGATCTTTTTGTTGGGGAGT
>DATGVD010000460.1:0-3568 GCA_035300785.1 Pyrinomonadaceae bacterium
AACGCCGCGCACGGCACGCGCGCCGGTGGTGACCTGTGCCACCGATTTCGTTGCGAGATCGACTCGGAACAAATGATTCTCGCCTTTGACGCCGGTTTCGAAATAGAGAGACTTGCCGTCATCTGACCATTCGAGGCCGCCGGGAATCAGATCCAGACCATTCGCTGCCAGCGTCGAGGGCGCACCGCCGGTTGCCGGCGCCAGCCAGATTTTCGGATGATCGCGGTCGTGTACTTCGCCGGTGAAGGCGATCCACTTGCCGTCCGGCGACCAGCGCGGTTGATTGTCCGCTTCGTCGTGATCGGAAATCTTTGTGAGCATCCCGCTGCCATCAGCGCCGATAATCCACACATCCGTGTTGCGATTCTCTTCATACTCTTTCCCGGTGCGATTCGAAACGAACGCGATGCGCGTTCCGTCCGGCGACCATTGCGGGTCGCTGTCGTTCCAGTCGTTGCCTTCGGTGATCTGTTTCGCGCTGCCTGACTTCACGTCAACAACCCACAGATGCGTGCGCCGATCATCAAACCAGCCGGTGTCGTTGAATTTGTACGACGAGTTCTTGTAATGGCGCACGTCGCTGCGGTCTTTGTTGTCGGCCCGGTTGTCGCTGGGTCCAACGCGACTGATAACCACGAATCGACTTCCATCCGGTGACCAGCGAAACGTGCTCACACCGTTCTTGAGATTCGTGATGCGCCTGGCTTCGCCGCCGTTCATTGAAAGCAGGTAGACCTGGTTGCGCGGCTGTTCCACGGGCGTCGGTGTTGTTGAAGCAGTCGCCGTCGTCTCCGGTCGCGACGACAGAAACGCGAGCGACTTTCCGTCGGAACTCCAGCGCGGCGAGTTCGATGACTGCGGCGAAGTCGTGAACTGCCAGGGCGCGTGGCTGCCGTCGGTCGCGACCATCCAAATTGAAGCGTTGCGGCGATTCTGTGCGCGATCGATTTTCGTCACGACGTAAGCGACGAGTTTTCCGTCCGGAGAAATGTTCGGATCGCTGATGAACTCAAACGAGTAGTAGTCTTCCGGCGTGATGCCGCGCGGCGCTTGCGCCACAACGACGACCGCTGAATAGCAAAGAATCAACGCGAAGACTGAAATGTTTTTCTTTGATAGCTGCATTATATTCCTCCGAAATCGGGATTTGCGAGAAGCCATGTTGCCACTCGGAAAAGTGATCGCGCAAGGATTGTCCCGCAAAATGGGATGGTTCAGTTTTGAAGAGTGGCACGACTACCCTCGAAACGGTCGTTATTGTTTCGACTCAATTGTTTGCCTGACCAATTAGCGGTGATATCATGGAGCGCAACGGAATAGGAGAGTGATCGGAATGGACGATGAACTCCAGGAAAGGCAACCCAGGAAAAAGCACCAAATCTTCAGGTTGGGCGATACCGTGCGCATTGTATACGGGCCGTTTGGTTCTTTCACGGGTAAAATCGAAGGGATAAACCAGGCCAAATCACTCCTCAAGATAAAAGTGGCGATCTTCGGGCGTGACAAGCCTCTCAAGCTCAATTTCCGGGCTGTGGAAAAGGTGTCAGATCCTTGAGTCGTACGGGCGACCGAAGTTACAGAACCCGGGATGCTGCCGCTCAGGTTGAGTTCACGATCCGGTCGCTACCCCGGCAGGTCGGGGTTCTGTACCGAACTCACAACTCGTCAAACATCAATTCATCGACATAACACCAGCCCCAATCTTCGCCGGGTTGGAATGATTTGATGATCGGATGGTCGGTCGCGTGAAAGTGTTTCGTCGCGTGCTTGTTCTTTGAAGAGTCGCAGCAGCCGACGTGGCCGCAGCTCATGCACAGGCGCAGATGTACCCACACGTCGCCTGTCTTCAGACAGTCTTCACAACCGCGCGCGCTGGGGGTGACTTCTTTGATTTGATCGAGATGTGTGCATTGGTTGCTCATAATGATCGGCCCTCTGATATGTATTGCGGCCAGTCGTTGCCGCTTTACCAAAGCGCTGACAAGTCAGCGCACTCCAAATTACTTCTGTCTTAAATAATCATCCGTCTTATCCAGCCAGTCCTGGCGCGGTGGGCTGAAGACGTCCACGTCGAGCGTGTCTGCGAGCGCCTCGGCTTTGTGAGGAACGTTTGAAGGTATGTGCAGGACTTCGCCGGCCAGCACGTCGATCACTTGCGATTCATCCGCGCCGATCCAGAAGCGCAAACCGCCCTCGAGGATGTAAGTGATCTGCTCGTTCTCGTGTGAATGCCGCGGCACGACCGCGCCCTTCTTAAGATAGACGTGCGCCAGCATCATTTGGTCGCCGGTGATTAGTTTGCGATCCAGAACATCCGACAGTCTCTCTTTCGGAATGTCTGCCCAGCGATGATGCGTTACGCTTCTTTGCTCCATTTATTTGGCTCCATATCCAAGAGGTTAGATCCTTACCGAGTTTGCCAACCTTAGCGCAGTCCACAGCGGCAAGTAAATCCATGGCGCTTAAGAAGACGGCAAGCAAACCAGAGTCGCGCAGCCCAACGGCGTTAGAGTACCAATTTCAGTTGGGTCTTTCCGACCAACCAAAAAAGGCCCGACTGAAGTCGGTACTCTGAACGCCCGTTGCCGCGCCACACCGTGATATGATCGGCCAACTTTCGGAACCTTTGGGTAACCAAAGCGTTGCGATCACCGTCTAAGTCATCAGACAAGCGTCCGTTGAAAGCTTTCCCGCACGTTTTAGTTTCGAGGTAGAGATTAATGCTAATCAAGAAGATTGTTTCTTTCGTAATCGCTTCGGGATTCATTCTGGCCGTCGCCGTGTTTTCGGTTGCGCAGGACGCGAGCCAAACGCCGGCAACCGCGCAGGCATCACCTGACCCACAACAGCAGCAGGAAGAAAAGGCGAAGCTGGAGCGCAAGGCCAATGCTTTGCTGGAACAGGTGATCGCCGAAGCGCAATCGTTGAAGCTGCCAGAGAATCGCATTCGCGTCCAAATCGCGGCGGGCGACATGCTGTGGGAGCACAACGCGACGCGCGCGCGGGGGTTGTTCGTTGACGCCGGCGCGGGGCTGGCGCAGATGAACATCGACGTCGATCGGACCGATCGCAACGAGATGCAAGCGGTGAATCAGTTGCGGCAGGAATTAGTACTCACCGCCGGGAGACACGACGGCGAACTCGGGTATCAGCTGCTGCGCACGACGCAACCGCAAACCGACAACGCCGCGAATGGCAGACGTTTCCCTGCTCCTTCGCAAAATGCACTCGAGCAGATGCTGCTCTCAACAATTGCCGCGACCGATCCAAAGTTGGCTTATCAAAAGACGATGGAGTCGCTCGACAAGGGAGAATATCCCGCCTCGATCAGCACGGTCCTGGCCCAGCTGCAATCGAAAGACGAAGAAGCGTTCAAGAAACTTTCGGACAAAGCGCTCAGCAAGTTGAACTCGGACACGCTCCTTGCCAATCGCAGCGCCGACAGTGTGGCGATCGGCTTGCTCGTTCCCGGTCCACGACCCGCGAGCGCTTCGACAGGCACTGCCAGCGACGCGAAGACTTCGACTTCGCAAAACGCCTCGCCGCAGGTTTTGAGCGAATCGGCGTA
>DATGVD010000461.1:0-2808 GCA_035300785.1 Pyrinomonadaceae bacterium
TGTTCCATCTTTTCTTTACGCAGATACTGGAGGAATCCACTGCGGTTTCGCACTCCGCCCTGACAATTCACGTCAGACTCGCTATAATTCACCCACGCGTTTTCGGCCAAAGGAATTAATCTACGCTTGGTGAGAACCGCGTCGAGGTGTCCTATGTCCGGCGAATTATTTGATCGTTATCTGCGCGCGAACCGGCAGACCAGCCGTCCTTCGGGGCGCTTGTGGAATCCGGCGGCCGACGTGTATCGCACCCACGACGGCTGGATCGTGAAAGTCGATCTCGCCGGCATCCAAACCGCTGATGTCGAAGTCGCCATCGACGGCCCGCTTTTGCGCGTCAGCGGCTTGCGTCGAGACAGCGTCTGCGGTGAGGGTGTTTCGCACTATCAACTTGAAATCACTTACAGCCGGTTTGAAAAAGTCATCCAGTTTCCCTGCTCGATCGAACACGCGACCGTCACGCGCGACTATCACGATGGTCTGCTGATTCTGCGACTCCGCGAAGAGAAAGAGTGCGCCGAAGAGACGCGCGGACGGACACGCGCCGCGGGGAAATGATTTGATCGCAATTATTACCTTCATTTTTTGAGAACCATGCCCAAAGCTAAAGACAAATCCAAAGAGCAAACCGACCCCGCGCAGAAATTCGGCGCCGAGCCGTTCGAGATCCCGGTGCTGCCGCTGCGGAACACTACGTTGTTCCCGGAGACGATGGTGCCGCTGTCCGCCGGCCGGCCGGCGTCGGTTGCGGCCGTCGAAGCGGCGCTGGCCGGCGAAGAAAAACTCCTCGCCTGCGTCAGCGTGCGGCCTGAGAAGACTGAAGATGAGGACACCAAACCCGCGGACCTCTTCGAAGTCGGCACGCTCGTGATGATCAAACGGATGGAGCGCGTCGAGGATACGCTTCATCTGATCGTGCAGGGCACGGATCGCATTCGCGTTTTGAATTGGGTGCAGGAAGAGCCGTTTTTGCGGGCGCGCGTGCAGATTCTTCCCGATCTCCCGGTCGCGAATAAGGAAGAAGTCGAAGCCGCCAAGCGCAACGTGCAGGCGCTGATTCAGCAAGCCCTCGCCTATTTGCCGCAAGTGCCGCCGGAAGTTCGCATGGTGGTGCTGGGCGCCGACGATCCGGTCAGGCTGGCGTATTTTCTCGGCTCGATTCTGAGCCTCGGTGTCGATAAAGAGCAGCAGATGCTCGAAGCCAACACGGTGGACGAGTTGATGCACCGGGCGCACGACTTTCTGGCGCGCGAAGTCGAGATCATCCGTTTGCGTTCGAAGATCGCCAACGAAGCGCAGACCGAAATGGACAAGGCCCAACGCGATTACGTTTTGCGCCAGCAGATAAAAGCGATTAACAAAGAGCTGGGCGAAGACGAGAGCGGCGAACAGGCGGAAGCGAGCCAGTTGCGTGAGCGCCTGACCAAAGCCGATTTGCCCGACGACGTGCGCAGGGAAGCCGAGCGCGAACTGGGCCGGATGGAAAAACTGCCCAGCATGGCGCCCGACTATCACGTCATTCGCACGTACCTGGATTTCATTCTGGAATTGCCGTGGAAGAAATCGTCTGAAGATCGACTTGATTTGAACGAAGCGCGGAAAGTGCTCGACGAAGATCACTTCGGACTCGAGGACGTGAAAGAGCGCATCCTGGAATTCCTGGCCGTGCGAAAACTGCGTCCCGATTCGAAGAGTCCGATTCTTTGTTTTGTCGGCGCGCCCGGGGTCGGCAAGACTTCGTTGGGCCGGTCGATCTCGCGCGCGATGAACCGGCAGTTCGAGCGCATCAGTCTCGGCGGCATACGCGACGAAGCCGAGTTGCGCGGCCATCGCCGCACCTACGTGGGCGCGATGCCCGGCCGCATCATCCAATCGATTCGCCGCGCCGGCGTAAACAATCCGGTGATGATGCTCGACGAAATCGACAAGCTCGGCGCAGATTATCGCGGCGATCCTTCGGCGGCGCTGCTTGAGATTCTGGATCCGGAACAGAACAACTCGTTCACGGATCACTATCTCGATTTGCCATTCGACCTGTCGAAGGCTTTCTTTATCGGCACGGCGAATCAACTCGGGCCGATTCCGCCACCGCTACGCGATCGCATGGAAGTGATCCAGCTCGCCGGTTACAGCGATCGCGAAAAACTGCAAATTGCGAAAAAATATCTGGTGCCGCGCCAGGTGCGCGAGAACGGACTCACGCCCGAGCAGCTCGAGATCACAGACGACGCGATCAAGTTGATCGCCGGGCGCTACACGCGCGAAGCCGGCGTCCGCCAGCTGGAACGCAGCGTCGGACGCATGGCGCGCAAAGTCGCGCTGAAGATCGCCCAGGGCGAAACTGGAAAGGTGACTATTGACGCCAAGGACATTCACGATTATCTCGGCGCGCCGCATTTCTATCCAGAAGAAGCGCGCAAGGAATTGCCCGCCGGCGTGGCCACCGGCATGGCCTGGACTGAGATGGGCGGCGAGATTCTGTTCATCGAAGCGTCACTGCTTCCGGGCGGGAGCGGTTTGACCATCACGGGGCAGATCGGCGAGGTGATGCAGGAATCGGCACGGGCCGCGCGCTCTTATCTGTGGGCGCATGCGCAGGAATTCGGCATCGGCACGGAGATGTTCAAAGACTATGGCGTTCACCTGCACGTTCCGGCCGGCGCAATTCCGAAAGACGGACCCAGCGCGGGCGTGACGATCACGGCCGCGCTATCGTCGCTGTACACCGGCCGCCGCGTCCGCCCCGACACCTCGATGACCGGAGAGATAACCCTGTCGGGTTTGGTGTTCCCGGTCGGCGGCATCAAA
>DATGVD010000462.1:0-2163 GCA_035300785.1 Pyrinomonadaceae bacterium
GGTAAGTCAAAAGGCCGTGGGTTCGCGGGCACCATCAAACGTCATAATTTCAATCGCGGTCCTGAATCGCATGGCTCGATGAACGTGCGCGCTCCTGGATCGATCGGCGCTTCGGCTTATCCGTCGCGAGTCGTCAAAGGCTTGCGCTCTTCCGGGCACATGGGCGACGTGCGCGTAACGATCAAGCGGCTGACAGTAGCCCGCGTGGACGCCGAGAACAATCTATTGATGATCCGCGGCGCGGTGCCCGGTCCCAATGGCAGCGTCCTGGTAGTTAAGAAGGCGGCCAGACAAGGCAAGAAGTAGGCGTAGGTTAAGACAGACCCCGGGGGTCTCTTGTTCGAAACGGAGGTTCCGTTATGCCAACAGTCAAAGTGCTGGATCTGACAAGCAAAGAAGTTGGCGAAATCGAGTTGGTTGACGCCGTTTTCGGCGTCGCCCTCAACGAGCCATTGATTCATGAGGCTGTCCGCAGCTTTATGGCGAACCGGCGCGCCGGTACGTCCGCTACGAAAACGCGCGGCGATGTCTCAGGCTCGGGCCGGAAATTGTGGAAGCAGAAAGGCACGGGTCGAGCCCGAATTGCCAGTTTGCGTTCGCCATTATGGAAAGGCGGCGGCAATGTTCACGGACCGCAGCCGCGCGACTGGTCGTACAACCTGCCGAAGAAAATGAGAAAGCGCGCGATGTGCTCGGCCATCTCTGAGCGCTTGCGCGAAGGCAACCTGGTTATCGTTGACGAGTGGAAGTTCGATCAGCCAAAGACCAGAGACTTCATTAACACACTCGGCAGCTTAAAACTGAGCGGCAGGACATTGATCGTCGATTCGCTAAAGAACACGAAACTTATGCTGGCTTCGCGCAATGTGCAGACGGCCAAGGTGGTCAATAGCTATGGAGTGAATATCTACGATCTGGTGAATCACCAGACGGTGGTGCTCACGCCCAGGACCGTCGAAGAGCTGACTGGAATTTTGCAGCCGCGAGCGAAGGACGACGAAGAACATTATCGCTCGCACTCGAATGAGGGCGAAAGAGAGCGACCACCGCGACGAATACCGAGGGATAGAGGAGCGTCGGCGTAAACCATGCGAACTGTTTGGGACGTTATCAAGTCACCGGTAATTACCGAGAAGGCTTTGGTGGCCAAAGAAGAGACCCAGGACCGGCGTCAGTTGTTGACGTTTCGGGTGGATCGTCACGCGACCAAGCCGGAAATCAAGAGTGCGGTCGAAACGATTTTTCAGGTGAAGGTCGACGAAGTTCGCACGGCAAATTTTCTCGGCAAGATGGCGCGGCGCGGACGTCATGAAGGGCGCAAGCCTTCGTGGAAAAAAGCTTATGTGACTCTGAAGCCGGGCGAGAAGCCGGTTGATTACGGAGAAGCTATTTAGGAATTTCGGATTTCGAAATTCGAATTGCGAATTTAAGAATGGTCTTTTATTTGGCAATTCGCAATCCGAAATTCGCAATTGAGAAGTCATGGGCATAAAGAAACTGACACCGACATCGCCGGCCCGTCGCTACCAGACTTATCTGACGCGCGACGAATTGACGCCTGGAGCCGCGCCTGAGAAGTCTCTGCTGGAGCCCAAAACGCGCATCTCGGGACGCAACAACGACGGCCGCATTACGGTGCGGCGGCGTGGCGGCGGCCACAAACGTTTCTATCGCGTCATCGATTTCAAGCGCAACAAGGACGGGGTGCCGGCGCGGGTGACTCAGATCGAATACGATCCGAATCGCTCGTCGAACATTGCTCTGCTGACTTATCTGGATGGAGAAAAGCGTTACATCATCGCTCCAGCCGGACTGGAAGTGGGGAAAATGATCGCGAGTGGCGAGGAAGCAGACATTCTTCCCGGGAACGCTTTGCCGATTCGCAGCATTCCGCTGGGCACGCAGATTCACAACATCGAACTGCGCCCCGGTAAAGGCGGACAGATGGCGCGCGCGGCCGGATCGTTCGCGCAGCTCCTGGCCAAGGAAGGCCAATTCGCACAGTTGCGCATGCCCTCCGGCGAAGTGCGGCGCGTGCCGGTTGAGTGCCGCGCGACTGTGGGCCAGGTAGGCAACGTCGAGCATGAGAATGTCTCCTTGGGCAAAGCCGGGCGATCGCGTTGGAAGGGAATCAGGCCGCACGTCCGCGGCGTCGCGATGAAC
>DATGVD010000463.1:0-7736 GCA_035300785.1 Pyrinomonadaceae bacterium
CCGGGCAAGCTTGACATGATAATCGTGTCGCCGACTTTCAACTCGTTTATCGAGATCGTCGGGAGACGTTCCAGCAGGTCGGCCATGTTTCCGCCGCCGGCACCGCCGCCCGGGCGGGGTCCGCCACCTTGCGCGCCGCCGGGACCAACGCCCGCCGGCTTTTGTCCTGCACCGCCTTGACCCGTTGCTCCTGGACTGCCCGGACCAACCCCGGCCGGCTTTTGACCGGCACCGCCTGGACCTCCGCCGCCCGGACCACCCGGCCCCATGCCGCCCCCGAACATCATGGCCGCGTTTTCAGGAAAACGACGCAGCACTGAATCCGGCTTGAGAATAATCGTAAGCGGTTTCTTTGTGGTCAAATCATTGATCTTGATCTGGTTCGCTGTCGCGTCAATGGCGGTTACGGTGCCTCCGACGATCTTGAACGTGCCGAACAAAACTTCCTCGGCGGTCAAGTGAGTACCATCGGCGCTCTTGTCGCCCAGTGCGCGCAACTGATCGCCAACTTTGACCTCTTCAAATTTGCTTGGCTTAGCTTCGCTGTATTTAGGGATTGTGTCCGGCGGATAACGCCGCATCAAGACTTTGTCGGTGACGGGAATGATAACGGCTTGCTGAGCACCCATTAGACTGCGACTCGAAACCGTAATCTCCTGCGTCGAACCGTTGACCGAAGTGACGATGCCGCTGACGCCGCGGCGGCGCCAC
Organism: Pyrinomonadaceae bacterium; assembly: GCA_035300785.1. Lineage (GTDB taxonomy): Bacteria > Acidobacteriota > Blastocatellia > Pyrinomonadales > Pyrinomonadaceae > UBA11740. The sequence continues at coordinate 712 of DATGVD010000463.1, forward strand.
TGGGCACGTTCCTGATCCTGCTTCTTGGCGAGGTCCGCCTTGCTCATCACGACGACCTGCGGGGCCGGCACTGTCTTTTGATCCGAGCCGGCTCGCCAGCGCGCCAACACGCGATCACCCTGGCCCACGTCGCCGATCGCGATGTTGGTTGCGTTAGCCAGCGACTTCTCTCCGGGCGCCAGGCGTTTGTACTGGGTTTTGTCGCTGAGATTGATCGTGAAGATGACCCCACTATCTTCTCTGATAACCATCTGCCTGGCGGTCGGGTCAATCGCTTTAACCTCGCCAATCAAGCTGGCAACCGCCGCTGTCTGCGGGGACGCACTCGGCGTTTGTCCGTGGGCGCGGAATCCAAATCCCAGCGCCACCACCGTCACCAGCATGATTATTGTTAGTCTTTGCACAATTGTTCTCTCGGTTCCCTGCAAGATATCCATTGTTTACGCCTCACCAGTACGGTTTGTTGCGAAAAGTTCAATTTGCGGCGGCGAAAAAATCTACGATTGTTTGGATCGGTCTCCAATTTTCTAATGCCGCGATTTCTGCTGTTCATCACGCTGAGCGTCCTGCTGGGCAATCATGCCGTCGAATTTCTGTTGTTGCTCGGGCGTTAGTAACGCGCGAATGCGGGCTCGGGCTTTCTGTCGCGGCTCTTCGAACCGCGGTCGAAGCTCGGCGCGCAGCGCGCGGTACTCATTGCGCGTCTCGTCAATGATGGCTTGCACGGCTTTCGTCTGCTCGTCAGTCAGCTTCAGTTCGGTGCGCATCTTCTCGAAGCGCTCGTGCATTGCTTTCTCTCGTGTTTCCGAACGGTCACCGCCGGCGGCGCGCGAGCGATATAGTCCGGTAAGGGCCACGCCGGTAACTGAGCCGAGCACAAACACGGCCACCAGGACGAGCCACATCTTCAATCTTGTGCGACCCTGTAAAGTCATCTTGCGCCTCTCTCGTAATTGCGATCTACCACAATGTTGAATACCTCATCCGGCGGCAAACCGTTTCGATCGGCAAGAACGGTCTGTTCCACTCCTGCCCCGGGCGCCCCGAAGAGCGCGTCATCGTCGGCCGGCGAGGCGGGTGCGCCGAGTCGCGCGGACCACACGGTGAGGATTGCCGCCAGCAGCGCGATCAGCGCCATCGCCGGCACTGCCTGACGAGCTACAAAAAAGATGGACAGCCAACCACTCGTCTCCTCGCGACGGCGTTGTTCCGCGGCAATCGCAGCACGCACGCGCGTGAAAAGAAACGGTGAAGCAGCCGCGGCCTCAATCCCTGCTTCATCGGCAGTGGCCGCGCGCAACACTACGCGGCCGGCGCGGTCGAGTCGTTCATTCTCGGTTTTGTCTGAGTCAAACATTGGATTGGGCTCCTTATGTTTCGCTGCCCTTCACGAATGAAAGACGCCGCGAAACGCTCAAAGGTTACAAGTATTCGGCCTCCGGCGCGCCCGTGCGCGACGACCGGACGAGCTCTCATAGCAATCTCCGCAGCGCCTTCCGCAAATGCGCGCGGGCCCGATGGGCGCGGACTTTGACTTTCGAAATGGACCAGTTAGTGGTTTCCGCGATCTCCGCAACTGAGAAGCCCTCGACGTCGAGCAGCGTCAAAACCATGCGATCGTCTGGACTGAGACGCGCGAGCAGCTTTTGGGCGAGATCGCGGGACACCGCCGTTCGCTCTACATCGCTGGCCGGATCCATGGCTCTGAGCTGGGTCGCGAATAGATGACCTTCGTTATCGCTGCTATCAAGCGTTTGTTCCGGCCGGCGCCGCGTGCGCCGCAACTGGTCGTAACAAGAGTTGACCGCGATCTGTGTCAGCCACGCTTTGAACGACGCGGCATGCGTGCCGTGATAAGTGCCCAGCGCGAAATAAGCTTTGGTGAAACTGTCCTGGATAATCTCTTCCATTTGTTCCCGTTGCGCAAAGAAGCGACCCGCCACCCGTGCGACATGACGACGATAGCGCTCGAACAACTGCTCGAACGCAGATTCATCGCCGGCGGCGATCGCCGCCACCAGCGCATCGTCTGTCTGTGGTTCTGCTGGATGCACGAATGTTTACAAATTGACGCAGGCCGCTGATGCAAACCACATGTCCGCGCCCGCCAGGCGATCAAGCTTTCGGGGCTATGGCTTCTTCCAACTAATGCGATACCGCGCCGTCAGCGCCAGGCCCAGACTGGTTACCAGCAAACCGGCGATCACGAGGGGCCAAACGAAGGGTAGGGAAGCCATCGCGACCCAGAAAGCGACGCCCATCAGCAACGTGATCGATTCTGACTTTGTCCGCGGCAGAAAGCGCCGCTGCAGCCACTGGCCCGTCGCGGCGAAAATCACCACGCGGCCGAAAACGGTGGCCACCAGAGCCAGCAGCAGCGCCAAAATTGAGATCAACGCGCCAATCACCTCCGGCAACACAAGCAGACAAGCGATGACGCCGACCGTAATTACGATCGAGCCCAGCAGTCCAATTAGCGCCACGCGCACCCTTGCCAGGCTTAGACGCGCCGCCGCGCGGCTGACCGTATTGGGCATGACCGCCGTCAGCGCCAGCGAAACGATGAACCAGAACAGGATTGCCAGCAGCCGCAGACCAAGAAACGCCGGCGTCAATTGCGGATGCAGCAGGCTGAACGGCTCGCGCATCACGTAGCGGAGTTGATCTTCATAGCCGGCGTACATGATCGTGACCGATTGCGGATCGCGACCGGGCGCAGACTTGCCGTGATAATAGATGCCGCCAACTACAATGACGTCGCCGCCGATTCTCGATCCTTCTCGCTGAATGACTGAGCCCCCGATGGCCGCCACATCTCCGTCGACGGTGCCTTCGACAATCACGTCCCCGCCAAAGGCGATCGCGCCCTGCTTTACTGTGCCGGTAATTCTGATTGATTGTCCCAGCCCGAACACCGTGGAGTTGCTGACGCCGTCGATTACCCGAGCCTGAGGGTCGCCGGGATGATCATTCGGCGCCTGGGCCTGGGCCGCGACCATGCAAATCAGCAACGCGGCGAGCGCGGTGATTGTTTTGTTGAGGGTCCGCGCGGCATTGACGCTGAATTGAGGGTCTTGTGAGAGCCGGATAGCGATCATTGAATCAGAATTCACCGAACTCCTATTCAATGACGTGGGCGCGATGATAATTAACGATCAAACGAGGCAGCAAAGCGAGTGCGATCACAAAGGGAAGGACCAAAATTAAACCCAGGCCATGGGGAGCAACAATGAGCGCGCGGCCAACGACGCGCACGATCACAGCCGCGCCGATGCCGGCGTCGTAGAGCGCCCGGCTCACGAGATCGAGAAGGCTTCCGGCGATCCGCAGAAAAGATCGAGCCGGTTGAAACACCAGCGCGCTTGACGCCGCGCCGAGCAGCGCGAAAGCCAGCAGCGCCAGCAAGGCGCACAACTGCACCGCGCGCCGGCGCTCGCTCTTTTTGCGCATGCCGCTCAAATCGCTCTCGGCATGGGCGGCGACGACCCGCGAAAAGTTCCCGGGCAGTTCGAACGAAGGTTCACTGAAGGCGAAGTCCAAAGTGCAAAGCAACTGGCGCTGCATTCTGAGTTCCGTCGCGCAACGCGCGCACGTCTTTAAGTGAGCTTCGAAACTTTCCGCCGCCGCGCCGTCGAGCTCGCTATCAAGATAGGCAGCGACGTCTTCGGTCCGGCAGTCGTGATCGTGGGTAAAATCGTCCATGAAAATTCGTCAGGGGGCTGTGATTCCGCGTTGCATAAGTTGATCGCGCATCGCTTCGCGGGCGCGGAACAAACGGTTCTTGACCGTACCCAGCGGCAGCCCGGTCACTTCGGCGATTTCGTCGTAGCTCAGATCGTGCGAGTGTCTCAACGCGATTAGCTCGCGATAGGCCGCCGGCAACAGTTGCACCACGGATTCAATTTCGGATCGGCGTTCCCTGCGTTCGGTTTCCTGTTCGGGAGTGAGCCGCCGGCTCTCGATGGAAATCTCGCGGCGGTCGCCGTCGATGCTGCCCGTCAGTGCCTGTTCGCGCACGGTGTGGCGGCGCAGATAATCGATCGCCGCGTTATGCGCAATCTTGTAGATCCAGGTCGAGAACTTGAATTCCGAACGATACCGGCTGAGCGAGTTGTAGACTTTGATAAAGACTTCCTGCGTCAGGTCGAGCGCGGCATCGTAGTCGCCGACCATGCGATAGACGTACGCGGCGATGGGCCGCTGGTAGCGGCGCACCAGTTCTTCAAACCCTGCTTCGCGACCGGCGATGGCGCTGCGAACCAGCTCGGTATCGCCCAGCGCGTTCAGGCTCGTCAAAGAAAGGGTGGTACTCATCGTGGCAATTGCTTCCGGTTTTACGCCGTCAGGGAGTTGAAAGTTTCAAGCCCGCCCAGACCGAAGTTCTGGCCAAGTTTACCACGCCAGGCGGGCCAGGCCCGCAGGTGCGGCGATCGCATCGAAGTCGAGGCTGCCCGCGGGAATGGCCAAGCCCACGTCCGCGGCGGCCATCGGCCGGAGATTGACTCCCAGAGTGTCGCTCGCGACTTCCGAGACGCGTTTTTTGTCCAGACTGTCGCCCACGACCAGCAAACGATCGACCACGGTTTCGCCGTTGCCGCCCGAGCGTTCGCGATAGAAAAGCAGTACGCGATGCAACTCGTCGTCGCATTCCGCCGGTTCGCAGAAAACCGAGCGCAAAGTCAGCGCGCGTCCACCCCGCATCAAAACTGCCGTGAACCCTTCATCGTGCGCGGTCAGCAACAATCCGTCGCCCTGGCTGCCGTAACGCAGCCACTGCTCTTCGCCGGCGTGCCGCGGCAAGACCAGGCCTGCCTGCCATCCCAGAGCGCGAAACACCGACTCGTATTCTTCCAGCACTGAAAGCCGCACGGCGGTCGCCAGGTAACGGACCTGGTTTTGGGCATTGGGCGGGAGCTGCTCGCGGTTGACGCGCATCTCGGACAAGGGCGCGCCAAAGGTCCGCTCGATTTTCCACTCGAGCACTTCGTCGAGTTCGCGGCGCGAACCGGGAGTTCCCTCGAGCGCCAGCACGGCCGAGCGCGTGGTTGCTTCCGGCAACGTCACCGACCACTTGCGTTGGCGCAAGAGGCCCGCGCTGGTCAGCAGATCCGAAAGCGCGGCGGCCAGCTCAGCCGGATCGCCAACATTGCTTTCATCAAATCCCGGGTGCACCAGATCGGCAGGCAGAGTAACCGAAGCCGCGCGCCTGACGACAAACCCGCCGCGCCCTCGCTCAAGTTGCACCACCGCAATCGCATCCTTTTCAAAGCCGACGGCGCAAGCGGGGAAGCGTGGTCTCAGAATTTTGTCGAGTGGATTGGAAGCCATTTATGTATTTGAGATTTGTGATTTTAGATTTGCGATTGCCGGTAGCCAGTTGGAACGAATTGCCACTAACAACCGAAATGACAAATCGAAAATCGCAAATCTAGAATCACAAATGCTTTACCATTCACTATACGGAGTACCTTCGCTCGAGACATCGCCCGAAGCGCTATGCACGTCGGTGATTCCAGTGCCGCCCTGAGTCGAGTACGGATCGTCGCCGGTCGCAATCACCCAATCCTTATTATCGGTAATCGGATCCTTCGGAAGCTCGCGCATGTAGCCGGCCGAAACCAGATCGTCGAGCGACTGGGGCAGCTTGCCCTTGTCTGCCGCGTACTGATCGATGAGCGAACGCATCTTGAAAAGATCGTCGTGCAAAACCGTCTCGCGCGCGTGCATGATGGTCTTTTGAAACTGCGGCAGCGCGACCGACACCAGAATGATAATGATCGAGATGACGATCATCAGCTCGAGGAGAGTGAAACCAGTAGGCAGTAGGCAGTAAGCAGTAGGCAGGGAACGCGTTCCTCGTGCTTTCTGCTTACTGCTTACTGCCTTCTGCCTACTGTTCTCACCAGTCACTGTACTTCTCTCCATTCAGGGCCTTGCCCTCGGACTTTGAGTGGACGTCAAAAACATTTTCGCCGCCCCATTGCGTTGAATCCGCAGGGTCATAACAAGAGCGGAACACCCAATCGGCTTTCCCGGTCATCGGATCGATTGGAATCTGGCGCAGATAGATCTTCGTCTTCGGGATCGTCGAGTCTTCCGTCGCTGCCTGCGTCGCGGTGAAGTTCTGATTCCCTCTCCGGCCGAGGCCACCCGCCATAATCGGCAACACACTGACGCCGTTCTTCAAGGTATCCAGGTCCGGCGGATAGCGATCGGGGTTGTCGGTGGTAAAGATCGTCTGGTCGGTTATGAAGACGCGCACGCGCGGATCACCAAGTGCCGGCGGGACCGTTCCTCCGGCACCGCCGGCTCCTCCCGCACCTCCAGCTCCCGGCACCTGCATCTGAGCGCCGGCCAGGGCCTCGCGATGAAACTGATCGATCGCTTCGCGCATCTGGCGCAGCGCCTCACGGAGTTGCTGCTCTTTCTGCCGCTTCACCGAGACCTGGACCAGCGGAATGACTCCGAGCGTGAGAATCGCCATCACGCCGACCGTGATTACCAGTTCCACCAGCGAGAAACCAGCAGCAGCTTGGTGAGACGGGGAGACAGGAAAACGGGGAGATGCGGAGAAAAGAGCTGGGCCGGCGAGCGCCTTCTGATCACCCCGTCCCCGGATCCCCGCGTCTCCCTGTCTATTCTTCATGGCCACTACTGCTTCACCGTCAATTTGATCGGCTCGATCTGGAGCGTAACATAACGCCCGTCACTGGCGACCAGATGGACGTTCGTTAGATCAAAGACCAGCGCGCTGTCGCCCGCGCCGATTGCTTCGACTTCGAAGCTGAGCAAGGCGCCCTCACCGTTGACTGCCGAGCCCGCGGCCGGCGTCAGCGAAACCAGCATCAGGCCATGCTCGTCGATCGACTGCGTGATCGTGGGCGCGACTTTGGTGTTCAGGAAGATGCTGCCCGCCGCAACCGACTTGATTTTGATTACGCTGGGATCGAACCGCATGGTTAGGACTGCCATTCCCAGCGGGGCGTCTGATTTGAATTGCACGGTTAGCTGCTGCTTCTCGCCGA
>DATGVD010000464.1:0-3552 GCA_035300785.1 Pyrinomonadaceae bacterium
GGCTCGATGGTTGCTTCCTGCTGTCTGCCTCCTGCCGTCTGCTGTCTGCCTTCTGCCTACTTTCTGCCTACTGCCTTGCGGCCTTCGCCCAGCCCGGCGTGCCGCAACCCAACTCGCCGCTTTATGGCGCGCGGCCTGTGCCTGGTCAGGTGGCTACGGGCTTACCCAAGGTTTTGAACAACGTCGGCATCGATCAGAAATTGAACGAGCAGATTCCGCTCGACGCGGTTTTCAAAGACGAGCAAGGGAGGGAAGTGAAGCTGGGCGGATTCTTCGGCAAAAGGCCGGTTGTCTTGTCTTTGGTTTATTACAGTTGTCCGATGCTCTGCACGCAGGTTCTGAATGGGATGCTCTCGGCGTTCCGGCAAGTGTCCTTCGACATCGGCGATCAATACGAAGTCGTGACCGTGAGTTTCGATCCGCGCGAGACGCCAGAGCTGGCCGCGGCAAAGAAGCAGACCTATGTAAAGGGTTACAACCGCGCAGGCGCGGAAGCGAGCTGGCATTTTCTGACCGGCGACGAGGCGAACATCAAGCGTCTGACCAACGCCGTGGGATTTCGTTACGTTTGGGACCAGCAGACAAATCAGTTCGCGCATGCCAGCGGCATAATGGTGCTGACGCCGGAAGGAAAGCTCGCGCGTTATTTCTACGGCATCGACTATCCGCCGAGAGATTTGCGGCTCGGGCTGGTGGAGGCGTCGCAAAACAAGATCGGCACGCCGGTCGATGCGCTGATGCTTTACTGCTATCACTACGATCCGGCAACGGGAAAATACGGCGCGGTCGTGATGAACATCATGAGGTTGGCGGGTGGCGTGACAGTGGTGCTGATCGTGGGATTGCTTTTTGTATTGAGAAGGAGGAACGGCGGCGCAGTCGTTTCGGAAGCCCGACCGTAAGGGAGGGCTCAGTAAAACGATGATTTCGGATTCGAAATTCCAAATTTGAGATTCCAGATTTAAGAAGCAATGCAATCAACCTTTCCAATCATTCCAGAGAGCGCGTCGACACTTTCAAGTGAAGTGGACGCCATCTACTTCTACATCTCTGGCGTGACGGTCTTTTTCACTCTGCTGATTTCGGCGGTCGTGATCTTCTTTGTCATACGTTATCGACGCCGCAACGCGTTCGAGATTCCGCGGCCCATCGAAGGCTCGACGAAACTCGAGACGCTCTGGTCCGTGATTCCGCTTTTGATCGCCTTGAGCATCTTCGTGTGGGGCGCCAAGGTTTACTTTGCGGAGTCTCGGCCGCCGAAAAATGCGATGGAGATCTACGTCGTCGGCAAGCAATGGATGTGGAAGTTCCAGCACGCCACCGGCCAGCGCGAAATTAACGAGCTGCACGTGCCCGTCGGCCGGAAGGTCAAGCTGCTCATGGCGTCCGAAGATGTAATTCACGACGTGTTTGTGCCCGCGTTTCGGATTAAGGCCGACGTGGTGCCCGGCAAGTACACGACCGAATGGTTCGAAGCGACGAAGCCCGGCCGTTATCATTTCTTTTGCGCGGAATACTGCGGCATGAATCATTCGGGCATGGGCGGCTGGGTGGTGGTGATGGAGCCGACCGACTTTGATAACTGGCTGAGCGGGAACGCAAATCAAATGTCGCCCGCCGCCGCCGGCCAACAAATGTACGAATCGCTCGGCTGTGTTTCCTGTCACGGCGCGACCGGAGAAGGCGGCCGCGGCCCGGCCTTGCTGGGAGTGTTTGGCAGCCAGGTTACTTTGAACAGCGGGCAAAAAGTGAACGCGGACGAAATTTACATTCGCGAATCGATTCTGAATCCGCAAGCGAAGATCGTCTCGGGCTTTGGCCCGATCATGCCGGCGTTTCAGGGGCAGGTGAACGAAGAGCAACTTTTGCAACTGGTCGCTTATGTGAAGTCGTTGTCGACTGCGAAGCCTGAAACGCCGAAACCGGCAGCGGCAACGAGTAAACCAGTCGCAACGCCCAAATGAGAGCAGGGAATCAATTTGATTTGTTCGCGGCTCTGCCGTCTGATGTGCGGAAAGCCTACGGCTTTCCGCGAAGTGAGTTTTTATAGATCTGAGGCTCTGCCTCAGTCTCGGCAAGGCGCAGCCTTGCCGACTAAGAGTAGAAAGAGGGCCTGACGGAAAGCCTTTCCGCACATCGGACGGCGGAGCCGTTAAGAATAAGAACGTTTCAAGTATGGAAGAATTCGAAACCCCAAAACCGCCACGCGTCAACTATCTCAACGCCGAATACGGCGTGAAGTCCTGGCTGTTGACCCGTGATCACAAGCGCATCGCGCTGCTCTATCTGTTCGGGATCAGTTTCTTTTTCTTTATCGGCAGCCTCTACGCCATGATGATTCGGCTCGAGTTGCTTACTCCTCAGGGCGACTTGATGCAGGCCAGCACTTATAACAAAACGTTCACCCAGCACGGGATCATCATGGTCTTCTTCTTCCTGATCCCATCGATTCCCGCCACGCTCGGAAATTTTTTAGTACCGCTGATGATTGGCGCGAAGGATCTCGCCTTTCCGCGCATCAACCTGCTGAGCTGGTATATCTACATTATCGGCGGACTGGTCACGATCTACGCGCTGCTCGCCGGCGGCGTCGATACGGGTTGGACTTTCTATGTTCCTTACAGCACGACATTTTCCAACTCGTACGTGATTGCCGCCGGCGTCGGAATTTTCATCAGCGGCTTTTCGTCCATCCTCACCGGCTTAAACTTCATCGTGACGATTCATACGATGCGCGCGCCGGGGATGACCTGGTTTCGCCTGCCGCTGTTTATCTGGGCGCACTACGCGACCAGCTTGATCATGATTTTGGGCACTCCGGTAATCGCAATCACGATCCTGCTGGTGGCGCTCGAGCGACTCGCGCACATCGGCATCTTTGATCCCGCGGCCGGCGGAGATCCGGTTTTGTTCCAGCATCTGTTCTGGTTCTACTCGCACCCGGCCGTTTACATCATGGTGTTGCCGGGGATGGGTGTCGTCAGCGAGTTGATTGCCAACTTTTCGCGCAAAAACATTTTCGGCTACAAGTTCGTCGCTTTCTCGAGCCTGGCGATCGCGGTGTTTGGTTTTCTGGTTTGGGGCCACCACATGTTTGTTGCCAGCCAGTCGGTTTATGCGGGAATGATTTTTTCGTTTCTCAGTTTTGCCGTCGCGATTCCTTCGGCGATTAAGGTTTTTAACTGGACTGCGACGCTTTACAAAGCATCGATCTCCTACGACACGCCGATGCTCTACGGGCTCGGCTTCATCGGCTTGTTCACGATCGGCGGTATGACCGGATTGTTTCTGGCGTCGCTGGCGACTGATGTCCACTTGAGCGATACGTATTTCGTGGTCGCGCATTTTCACTACATCATGGTGGGCGGAACGCTGCTGGCTTATCTCGGCGGGCTGCATTACTGGTGGCCAAAGATTAGCGGGCGCATGTACCCGGAGGGTTGGGCCCGGTTCGCGGCGCTGATAATTTTCGTCGGATTTCATTTGACGTTTTCGCCGCAGTTCGTTTTGGGCTACATGGGCATGCCGCGGCGGTATCACACTTATCCGGCG
>DATGVD010000465.1:0-3768 GCA_035300785.1 Pyrinomonadaceae bacterium
CGCACTTGCTTTGACTTCTCGACCAAATACCATGACATATAGCCCTTGTACTTTTGCTGCAAATCCTCTCGCCGCCAATCTTGTCCGGTGATGACTTTTCGGCAAGCTACTGCGCCGCAGTTGCACTGATGTTCGTTTTCATCATCGTCGGTCATCGCCCAGTCGTGCGTTAATTCTTCTCCGGGTGCGATGTCACGCATTGCCACATAAACGATTTGACCTCGCACGCCGATGTTTGGTTCGCATGAATGATTGCTGAAAATCATGCTCCCGTCGCGTTCTTCTTCTTTGACCGGAGCGATGAAGAAATCGTCGGCAATTTGAATTTCAGCCGCGCGAAACCAGCCCGGCATTGATTCAAGCGTTTTACGATTGATGATGGAGCCGCCTTTGATACAGACAATCTCGTCTTGAGCAATTGATTCGACGGCAAACAGACCCTTTCCATGAATCGGACTTTCTTTAACGATAGCCTTCGGAGAAATATAAGATAGATTCGGCATACGTCACATAATACTTCCGGCGAAAAGATGCTGTCGAACTTGCCAGCTAAGGCGAAGCCGCCGAACGGTTGAGTTGACGCGGCGGCGCGAATCAAAGCACCTTCGCCGCACCAAGCTAGTTACGAGACACGCTCCCGCCGCTCGCGTCCAACGATTTGTTATCCGCGTTTGGTTACTATCCAGGTTTTCCCAAACAACCGCGGATTCAGACGGAAAATGACATCGAGGTTCGCTACGTCGTTAGATTTGATTTGAACTCGCTTACGAAACTGTAGGAACCCAGGGTGCGCGATTCGCACCATGTACATTCCCGGAGGAAGCTCGATCGAATAGCTTCCGTCATCGGCAGAGTAGAGTTGCCGTCTAACTCGTCGCCCTTTGATGGTGATTGTGGCCCCAGAAACATAAACTTTCCGCGGGTCCAAAACCATTCCGCTCAGTTTCCCCGGCGCTGCGGACGCTTGCGGAACCTTCGCGTGTAAAGTGACATATAGCGCCAACAATAAGCATGCGATAGGGACAAGTTTCTTAATAGTCATTTTGGCGAATCCGAGTGCAAGCGGATTACGGTTGAGTTGACGCGGCGGCGCGAATCAAAGCACCCTCCGCCGCACCAAGCAAGTTGAGAAACAGGCTCCGCTCGCGTCCAACGCTTTGCTGGGCGGCGTTCGTTTCAATGGTGCTCTGGCGTTCGATGGCGCGACCGGCGTTTCACCGGCGCGAAGTAAATGTGATCGATGAACGCGTAGAATGCCCCCAATGAAACTGCCTCAGAAATTAGATACCAGATATTGAAACGAAACAGCAGACCGATCGGAACGAAGACGACCACGCACAATGCGCATTCAAGAAGCAAACGTTTCCAGAAGGGCAAATTGCGCCAGATGTGCAGTAGCCTTCTATTAGTCATAAAGCAAGTTTCGTCCAGTGACCTGGTAGCCGCCCAACTATTAAATATCGATCACATCGCCGCCATAATACTCCGGGCCGCGGGATTATGCATCGCGATTGGGGAAAGAAAACTGCGCGACCAGATGAGCGACGGACAGCGATCCACGAAGCCACACGAACCGTCTTTGTTGATGGGATTTGGTGTGGTTTCGTGGATCGTTCTTATGTAATCCACAGGAACACATGAAACGAAGCTCAGGCACGACCCGACCGCTTCCGCGATTTACTATTCACGATTCACGACTTACGATTCATTGATCATGCGGAACACTGCACCTACTAAGCCCTCCCTCACCGCCCCACCCCAGCCGGGCTGCCCGTCTGGGGACCCCGGAGTCGGGCTACTACCTCGCTCGATAATCATCGGCACCGCGGGCCACATCGATCATGGCAAGACGGCGCTGGTGCGGGCGCTGACCGGCATCGATGCCGATCGTCTGCCGGAAGAAAAGCGGCGCGGAATCACGATCGACATAGGCTTTGCCGACCTGGATCTCGGCGACGTGCGCATCGGGTTTGTCGACGTGCCGGGTCACGAGCGCTTCGTCAAGAACATGCTGGCCGGTGCGCACGGCATCGATGTCGTCGCTCTGGTCATCGCCGCCGACGAAAGCGTGATGCCGCAGACGCGCGAGCATTTCGATATCTGCCGTCTGCTCGGCGTGCGCCAGGGTCTTGTCGTCATTACGAAAAAGGACCTGGTCGAAGAAGATTTGCTGCAACTGGTGCGCGCGGAAGCCGAAGGCCTTGTCGCCGGATCTTTTCTCGAAGACGCGCCTGTCATCACGGTCAGCTCGCGCACCGGCGAAGGAATTGATGAATTAAAGACTGCGCTGCGCGCGGCGGGACAGCAAGCTCCTTCGCGTTCGTCCGACTTTGTTACGCGGCTGCCGATTGATCGAGCGTTTACGATGCGTGGCTTTGGCGCGGTCGTCACGGGCACGCTGATCGCCGGAGAAATCTCGGAAGGTGAAGAGCTGGAATTGTTGCCGGCGGGTGCGCGCGTACGCGTGCGCGGCGTGCAGGTGCACGGTGCTCCGGTAGCTCGAGGATTCGCCGGCCAACGAACGGCGATCAACCTTGGCGGCGTTGAGGCGGCCGAGATCGAACGCGGCATGACGCTGACTCTCCCCGGCCGTTTGCGGCCCACGCAAATCGTCGACGTACAGGTTCAGATGCTCGCCGATGCGCCGCGCGCTTTGCGTTCAAGACAGAGAGTGCGCGTGCACCTGGGCGCCGCCGAAGTGTTTGCGCGCGTGCGCGTGCTGGAAGAGGGCAGCGAGATCAAGCCAGGCAAGAACGGTTTTGCGCAATTGCGTTTCGAATCGCCGGTAGTTGCTGCGCTCGGCGACCGTTTTATTCTTCGTTCGTACTCGCCATCGCGCACGATTGGCGGCGGCAGGATTCTGGATGCGTTCGCGATGAAGCATCGGACAAAAGAAGTGACGGCGATCCGGGCGCGACTGAAAGTTCTGTTGGGCAGCGATCGGGCAGCGCAGCTTTCATCATTCGTCGAGAACGCGAACGGGCTGCGCCGCGCCGACATCGCCGCGCGCACTGGCTGGCGCGACGAGGTGATCGAAGCGGCGGCGCGTGACGCTTTGGCGGGCGAAGCGATAGTCGACGCGGAAGGCGTGCTGATCAGTCGCGAGCGGGTGGATGAGCTGAAGCGCGCGGTGCTGGAAGCAGTCGCCGCGCATCACAAACGCGAGCCGCTGTCGCGCGGATTCGGAAAAGAGATTCTGCGCGAGCGCCACTTTGCGCATGCCCCCGCGGAAATCTTTCGCGCCGTTCTCAATCAGTTGGAGCAGTCAGGCGCGTTGGTTTCCGAGAAAGAGATCGTGCGGGCGCGGGCGCACACGCGCGAGCTTTCGGACGCCGATGCGCAGTTGCGCGAGCGGCTTGAGAAGGCTTACCGAAATGCTGCTCTGTCCGCGCCGAGCATGAGCGAAGCCTTCGCGAGCGCGGGCATCAGCGCCGCGGCCCAGCCCCACGGGCGCAAGATCCTACAGTTGCTGATTGATTCGGGCGTGCTGGTGCGCGTGGCCGGCGAGATGTTCTTTCATCGGAGCGCGCTCGACGATTTGACCAGGAAGCTGCGCGCCCACGCGGCGCGGGGCCCGGACCGCTCGATCGACGTGCCGGCGTTCAAGGAACTCGCCGGCATTTCCCGCAAGTACGCAATTCCGCTGCTTGAGTATCTCGATCGTCAGCGAGTGACACGGCGGGAAGGGGATCGGCGGGCGATTCTGTAAAACAGGGATCAGAAGTCAGAGATAAGAGATCAGAGATCGGCGTGCTCGACGTTAGAACC
>DATGVD010000466.1:0-2846 GCA_035300785.1 Pyrinomonadaceae bacterium
GACGATGGGAGTGCTTTACGATTATTCGTTGATCGCGCTGGTAGTCTTTGGCATCGCCGCGCAACTGATTGCCGCGACGTTGTTTGTCTGGCTACGGCGCCCGCTGGCGGCCGCGACGCAGCACTGAAGTCCTGTTTCTGAAGTTAGCTCGAGATAGCCACCGGGGCACTAGCCCGACCGTGAAGGAGGGCTCATAGATTGGCCCAAGAAAACCGAGCCCTCCCTGACGGTCGGGCTAGCGCCCCGTCGCCAGAATTTAGAGACACCACACTATCGCAAATCGCCGAGGTCCCTAGCGATCCAAATGAGCTTTAAGTAAGAACTTGAACGACGCGCTCCATAGCAACGTGGAGCGATGCGAGCGCATGCGTATTCGTGAGGGTGAGGGTCAGACCGGTGAGCAGCAGAAACAGTCCAGTTCTTTCAGCCCAGGAGATGAAGATGACTTTCGGTTGCGGCTGACCTGCGCCGGCCAGAGTCACGAGTCGATTCACGCGGCCCATGACGCCATGTGTTTCATCGCCGAGAATAAACGCGCCGGCCGGCATCGATGGCCTGACTCCCGCGGGAACCATGCGGGCAATCTCGATCAGGGCCGAAGCCAGGTTCAGGGCCACCGCCGAACCGCGATCGGCCGCATGTTCGTCCGCCGCCACTTCAGCATTTTCTGACCAGGCTCGATCAATCGAACGGCCGCAGGGAACAATCATCAGGGCGTCGCGGCAAACTCGAAGGAGCGAGCGCTTCAGGTTATCGCGCGCCGCCAGATGTCCGCATTCGTGCGCGATGGCCGCGACCATCTCGTCCTGACTCAGCGACTCGATCACGCGCTCGGCAATGAACAGACGTGGTCTGAACATGCCGACGACCGCGATGATTGGGAAGGGATGTGAAATGCGAAACGTGGGAACGTCGATTTCAGGGAGCTGTATCGGCGTCGCTGAGTTGAGCCATTTTTTCAACAAAGAGCGCGTCGCCAGCCACGAGCGGAAGCCGCGGGACAAGGCCAGCGCGACGCCAATTGCCGAAAGGATTGCCAGTGCGCCAAGTTTCTTGCTGACGAATTCGTTTGTTGAATAGGGCTCGTAAGCGATGTATGAAGGAATCAGAAGTGCCGCGACGGAAATCAATGCGACTGCCGGAGGACCGACGCGCATCGCGAACAAAACCTCAGCCCGCGTGCGGGCGGAACATCTCCGCATCGGCCTCTCGATCAAACGCCAAAGCGCTGCCGCAGCCAACGATGCGACTGCGTTGATGGTCAGCAGTGTTGCTAATGCCAGACTGATTCCAAGCGACTTGTACATAACCGATCAGGCCTTACGCCGCAGTGTTCGTTTCTTTTCCCGCACCAGGCGATCGAGTTCGTCGAGCAACTGCCGATCGTTTTCGCTCACCGTATCGACGATGCAAGCGAGCACCGGTTCGATTCCTTCCGCGCCGCCGCCCAGCAAACCGTCGATTACGTCTGCCCGGATTCCATGTTCGAATTCTTCGCGCGACACGGCGGGCGCATACAGAAACGCGCGCCCGTCTTTGCGCCGGGCGAGCAGCTTCTTTTTGTACAGCCGATCGAGCGTGGTCATCAGCGTCGTGTACGCCACCTGTTCGTCGAAGATTACGTAGATGTCGCGCACGCTGACTTCGCCGCGCCGCCAGGTTTGGTCGAGGACTTGTCGCTCGAGTTTACCGAGCGCGAGCGAAGCCACTTCGCTCGGCCGGCGAAATCCGCGCAAGAAGAATCGAGGAGCTTTCATGCGGAGAGCATTCTTAAACAGAGTTCCGAATGTGTCAACCCCAAGATTCAAGTCACTGGATAGGCCGAAGTACAGCAGACTTGTACTAAACGTTGCATTAGTCGCTCTAGAAAGGCGTGGTAACGTACGCGAACTTTGGGGGATGAATGAAATCTAAGAGTTTCGACTACAGGAAGATTCCCAACCATGCGATTCCGCGAAAGCGTTGGATCAAACGGCCAATGCTTCAGGTGACGCTCTTCAATGTAATCCAGCGTCAGCAGCTTGTCTGCTTGGTTGATTCAGGCGCCGATGAGTGTCTTTTCCACGCCTCGGTCGCTAGAAGTCTCGGAATCGACGTGGAAAACGGTCGGTACAAAGAGTTTGACGGGATCGCAGGTAGCCTCGAGGCCTACATTCATCCAGTTGAGATTCAAGTTCAAGACTTTGCCGAACGGGTGAAGGTCGAAGCAGGCTTTACAGAATCAGAGGGCGTTCACGCGATTCTGGGCCAAGTAGGATTCTTTGAAAACTTTAGGATTTGTTTTGAGCGTTACCGCTGGAGAATTGAGGTCGGCAACCGTCCCGAACCTATGAGAAGTTCGATGGAATAATACCCCGGTCAAAAGCCGGGACCTTCATTAGCACCGCATTTGGGAAGCCTCTCTTTTCCGCATCCTGAATAGCTTCGACTGCGTCCTTGCCACTGCCGACCACAATTTCAGCCCCATGGTCCTCAATAAAGGCCACCCATTCGTTTTCATGTTCCTCTAGCTGCTTCAGGAACGCTAATTCCTTTTCGTCTATTGCTTCTTCAATCATGACAAGGTCTAGTCTATCACGGATGTGATGGAGCGCAATCACTCCACGAAATCGACTTCAACCTTGTGCGGGATGATGCCGCGCTTGTGGCCTTCGGTAAGTAGACGACGCACCGCTTCGCGGCCCCGTTCGCTGTAGTCGAGCGTCAGGTCGTTTACCCACATCGCGACAAAGCGATCCGCGAGCACCGGGTCCATGTCGCGCGCGAACTGCATCGCGTACTGCAAGGCATCTTCGCGATTGTCGAGCGAGTAACGAATGCTTTGCTTCAGCAAATCTGAGACTTCG
>DATGVD010000467.1:0-2805 GCA_035300785.1 Pyrinomonadaceae bacterium
TAGACTAAGAGGAGAATTCGTCTCCGCGAGCGGCGGCACGCCTGCTCTGCGTTTGATGCAAGAGCTGGGCTATTTGAGTGAAGACCGAAAGGGCGAAGGACTCGCCCTCACGCTCTCAGTCGCTGACAATGTGACGATGACGCGCTTTTCGTCATGTGCCCGTTGGGGCTGGCTCAACCTTTCGCGACAAAAGCAACAGGCCGAGACCCTGACCAAAAAACTCGCCGTCAAAGCGCGCACGATGCAGCAACCGGTCAGCACGCTTTCGGGCGGCAATCAACAAAAAATATCGCTGGCCCGTTTGCTTCACCAGAATGCGGACGTTCTGCTGCTTGATGAACCTACCAGAGGAATAGACATTGGGAGCAAGGCGCAGGTTTACCAGACCATCGCTGAGTGTGCCGCTAATGGAAAAGCGATCCTGATGGTCAGCTCTTATTTGCCGGAACTCTTCGGAATGTGCGACCGGCTGGCGGTCATGAGTCGCGGACGATTATCTGCCCCGCGGCCGATTGATGACTGGAGTCCGGAATCGGTAATGCAGGCAGCGATTGGCGGTAACGCGAACCCAGGCACTTGAAGTGGGAGGATAGGATGAAACATTTGATTGTTTGTTGGGCTGCGCTGCTTATCTTATTCACGTCAGCGGTAGCGCAAACTACGCCGGCGGTTCCAGATTGTGCAGCGGCGCGCGCGCAGATCACAAGTCTTGAAGCCAAACTCAAGGACTGGCCGGCGCTGGGACGCTATCGCGAAGCCAATGCGAAGGTCGCGCCACGGCTGAAAGACGAGAGGCGCGTGGTTTTCATGGGCGACTCTATTACCGATAACTGGAATAGGCCGGCCTTCGGTGGTTTTTTCCCGACCCGACCGTACCTTGACCGTGGTATCAGCGGCCAAACCACGCCGCAAATGCTGATTCGATTTCCCGCCGATGTGATAGCCCTAAATCCGCAGGTGGTCGTCATTTTGGCCGGGACGAACGATCTCGCCGGAAACACCGGACCAACAACGCTGAAGGCCATTGAGGACAATCTTGCGGCGATGGCCGACTTGGCGAAGAGCAAACATATTCGCGTGGTGCTGGCTTCAGTGCTTCCCGTCAGCGATTACAAGAGCCGAGATGGGAAGCCTATCGTTCGCACGACCCAACGGCCGCCCGAACAGATCAGAGAGCTCAACGAGTGGATCAAGGGATTCACGCGCGAGAAGAAGTTGACCTATCTTGATTACTATTCGGCTATGATAGACGAGAAGGGTTTCCTGAGGAGCGAGTTGAGCGATGACGGACTTCACCCCAACAAAGCTGGGTATGCGGTGATGAGCCCGTTAGCAGAAGCAGCAATTGATGCGGCTCTGAAGAGTCAGAGATAGTTTCGCAGCGCCAGGCCGGCTGCCCGGGAAGTAATCCGAAAAGATGCCGACAACTCTTGCTGACATCGCGCGCGCATTGGGCGTCTCAAAGATGACCGTGTCGCGCGCTATCAATAACCACCCGGAGATTCATCCCGAAACCCGCGCCCGCATACTCGACGCCGCGCGACGGATGAACTACCGGCCTAATCAGCATGCGCGAGCGCTGACGACTAATCGTTCCTACCTGCTGGGTGTAGTCGTGCCCGACCTGATGCACTCTTACTTTGCCGAAATCTGCCGCGGAGTCGAAGCCGTGGGCAAGCCGGTGGGCTATCAAAATCTGATCTGCAGCACGGATGAAGACGCGGCGAACGAGCAAGTCGAAATTGAAGCGCTATTGCCACGCACCGATGGCTTGATTCTGGCGTCATCATCTCCGCCCGCAGAGACAAAGTTTTATCGACGCATCATCCGCGAAGGCGCAAAGATCGTTTTGATTGATCGCCAACTCGAGGGCCTGCGTTGCCCCACGGTAACCACGAATGATGTGAAGGTTGGGCTGCTCGCCACCGAACATCTGATCAATTTGGGACACCGGAAAGTCGGACACCTGAAAGGTACCGTGGCATCGACGGCCGCGCTCCGGTTCGAGGGCTATCAGCGGGCGCTGGCAAAACATCGATTGCCGTTCGATAAGTCACTGGTCCGTGAGTGCGGCTTTACCGAAACCGACGGCTACGCATCCATGAGCGCCTGGCTGAGAGACGGGAGCGCTCCGGCTGCTATTTTCGCGGCCAATGATCCGGCCGCTATCGGCGCGATGGGGGCGATTGAAGAAGCCGGACTGAGAATACCTGAGGATGTAGCCCTCGTCGGTGGCGGTAATATTCACTACGCGGACCGGCTGAGGGTTCCCTTAACCACCGTGGCGTGGTCCACCTCGGAAATGGGTCAGGCCGCCGGACAACTTTTGATAGGGCTCATCGAGGGAAAAAGGAAGCACAAAGAAGAGCACGTCATGGTTGAGCCCGAACTTGTCGTGCGCACGTCGTGCGGCGCCACGAGAGCTGTTCAAGTCTGATACTCCCAAAACGATCGTCAACCTCGTTGTGGCACGCGCATCTTGCGCGTGATTCACACCCTCCAGTTCGCTCGCTTCGCGATACGCACGCTTCGCCTTACAATATCACCCGCTTTGAATCGCAAGCCGTATGTGCCCCTGTAGCTCAACGGTTAGAGCAGCAGACTCATAATCTGTTGGTTCGGGGTTCGAATCCCTGCGGGGGCACCAATCAAATGGCGAGTGTTCTTACGTTTACGTCATTGTGTTGTTGGGCCAATAGCTGCTCAACCTCACGATGGCGCGAGAATGTGATCTCGTCTGCCGGTGAGTTGCGCGAACAATCTCTTCTCTTCCTCTGCGGTGATGAACCTCTCGCGACTAGGCCT
>DATGVD010000468.1:0-7515 GCA_035300785.1 Pyrinomonadaceae bacterium
CATTAAGGCGACTTTGAAAGAACCTCGCACAAATGCCGCCATCGTGTGCTCAAGCTGAGTGGTAGCGTCCGGTCGCTACCGCTCTCGGTTCTGACACTTTATCCTTAAAACGGTCACATTGAGAGTTGTCCCAGGGCGGCGCCGACGAGTAGAATGAATTTGCTCGCACCTCACGCTGAGCAAGCAAGAAAGAAAATTGAATAAGGAGACCGCAAGAACCCCGTGATTGCTCGTAAACTGTTCCCCGGCTTGTTCGTCGCCTGCTGTGCGCTGGGTCTGGCGACGGTCGGCGCCGCGCAAACAAGCGATTTCGATGCCCGCCCGCGGGTCGTTCTAACCAATAAGGTCACCGCAAAACCGATCGAGAAGGCGCCCATAACGTATCCGCCGACGCGGATCGAGAATCGCGCTCCGATAATGTCAGAGGGCTCCCTCGGACGATTCAACACTGAATTGTTAACGGCGATTGAATCGCATTTGGGATCGAGCTATCACTTCAATACTACCGGTCCTGATTCTTTCGATTGTTCCGGTTTTGTTTGGCGAGCTTTTCAGGACGTGGGCGTGAATTTTCAACGCAGCCCGGCGCGTTCGTATTGGGCAACATTTGCGCCCCCGCCAAAGGAAGAAGAATTTAAGTTTGGCACGCTGGTTTTCTTCAGCGGCCTGGCGCACGTCGGCATCGTGGCCGACGAGAAAGGTTTCTACCATTCAGCCAGACACGGCGGCGTGGTTTACTCGCCCTTCAACGACTATTGGCTTTCGCGCATTGATGGATTTCGCCGGGTGCCGTTGGAATCGGCGCCCTTGAACGAGAAGGCGCGCGCCAAAAAGCCGGCCACGAATGTGCAAAGTGCGGAAGACGAGGATGGTCCCTGAGGGAACTGAGTAATTCAGAGTGCGAAAGGGCCGCCGCGGATTGATTCCACGGCGGCCTTTTTCTTTTGGATAGCCCCGGGGCATTAGCCCGACCGTGAGGGAGGGCTCATTGTGTTGGGTTGAGGGCAGCGGAGCCCCGCTCTTGATCTCCCGCTCAGCTCTTCGACACAAACCCGGCGTGATGATCCTTGTCGCGCTTTTCCCAGACCGCAATGATCTTTTCGATCGCGATGTAGCAAGTCTCGCCATCCTCGTCTTTCAAATGCAGCACGCCGCCGTCAACCTTGATTACTTCGCCACGCATGCTGGAAGTGGCGCCGCAAAAGACGTCGATCCTCCGGCCGATCAAATTCGAAAGCAGTTCTTTCATCGGGAAGTGTTAGGACGGTTTAGAGTTCAAACTTTAGTTTGCGTTCGCCGACGGAGACAATCCGAAAGATTGAACTCCGAAACTACTTGTCGCCGTTGCGAAAAGTGATCTGCACCAGCGGCACGACGCTGTCGTCGCCCTGCTGCTCGCGTTCGAATTGCAACAGGTCGTAATAAGCGCAGCGCCTGGTGCTGGGAAAATCGCGACAGACATTCGGACGCGCGTGATAAATCGTGCATTGCCGCGTTTCAGCGTTCAGGAAAGTGCAAGCCTGCCCTAAAATCGGATCGGCTTTCCGGCGCAGAATGCGCTCGCCGTTGAAAACCTTTGTGTATCGCTTAGCTGCGGCGGGCAGGCCGAGCCCGAAGTGTTTCGCCAGACGCTTCAGATCACCCTTGCCAACTGCGACCCGCTCGTAAACCGAGCAGCAATACGCCGGACACTTTGAACAATCGTAATTTTCGCTCACTAACTATCCCTCGGCTCGTTCCCTATCTGCGTTTTGATTTTCGATATTCCTTCAAAAGTAATTGCATGAACTCCTCGCGACGATCGTAAAGCCGTCGGGGTGGTCGCGGGCGATGTTTTGCCAAAGCATACGCCGTGATGATCGGCAGCGCCACCGTTGTGTCGAGGTAACAGACCACGGCGTCCGGCAGCCGATCGGGATCCACCTTGCCCCACGAAACCGCTTCGCCCGGCGTCGCGCCCGAAAGGCCGCCGGTGTCGGGCCGCGCGTCAGTGACCTGGAGAAAATAATCGTGGCCGCGCTCGTCGATGCCCAGCACTTCCTGAATCTGCGGTTCGGTTTGCAACGCAAAGTTTTTCGGCGAGCCGCCGCCGAGAATGAAAATCGCCGAGCGCCCGCCTTTCTTTGGCGATGCGCTCTTTAACTTTCCGGTGTTGCGCGCGGGTTTGACGTCATCGCGAATTAGTCCACGCTTCGCGGCCAAAACAATTGACGCGGTTTCGTTCACATCAAACGAAGGATCGAGGACGAGTTTGTTGCCCTGCAAGCTCTTTGCCGCCACGTTCATGCCGATCGAAGAGTCGCCCGGCGACGAGGTGTAAAGCGGCACCGCGTATTCATGCGCGGCCGCCAGCAGAGACTTGCGCTTTGCCCCCAGCTTCCGCTCGCGTTCCCAGACGTATCGGCCGGCGAGATGGTGAAATTCGGCCGTGGACATCGGGCGCTGAAACTCCGGCGCTTCGATCACCCGGCGAAAGAATTCGTCGGTATCCAGCAGCACCGAATAGTCAAAAAAGATGTCGTAGATGCGCACAACCTGTTCGTCGCGCAAGACGATGTCGGAAGTTTGCGCGTTGCCTTCGTGCATTGACAAGCCGATGCCGAAGTGGGTGTCGTGATAAAAATTCGCGCCCGTCGAGATGATCCAGTCGATAAAGCCGGCTTTGATCAATGGAATCAACGACGACATGCCCAAGCCCGCCGGCGTCAGCGCGCCGGTCAACGTCACACCGACCGTAACGTCGGGGTCGAGCATTTTTCGAGTGAACAGCCAGCACGCTTCGCGCAGACGCGCAGCGTTGTAGGCGAGAAACGCGCCGTCAACCAGATCGACGAGCTTCGTGGCGCCAGTGATGGGCGCCGGATCGATGCGCCGGCCGCTGAGGAACTTGCTGAGTTTTCTTGCCAAGACTTTGCGGAATTTGTTTTGAGAAAATCGAACGCGAGAAGGAATAGTCGATGAGTCAGCGAGGGTTGTCAACTGTCGAGGGCGCGACTTCGCGTTTCGGAAAGTTGTTCGACGCATTGACGACAGAGGCAACCACGATAGCGAGAACGCATCTCCGCGCGCGCTTCATCGCTCAACTTGATCTCTGAGCACCAGCAACCTGCCAGCGACACGCCGCACTGAAAGTCGCTGCCGCATGAGTCGCAGGTCAAGCCACGTCGCAGTGGAATTAGGCTGGCCAGCTTCAGAAACATTTCAGTTGCTCTGAGTCCCTTGATTTGCACTCTGTGAATTGCTGCGTTTGAGTCGTACTCGCCCAATCCTCTTTTCGTCTGCTACCAGGACCTCGACTTCGATCCCCCGGAACGTCAGGCGCTCGCCGGCGCACGGTACGCTGCCCTTTTCCGCGATCACCAGGCCGGCGATCGTCGTGAAATCGTCCGCTTCGATTTCCATGCCGAACAGACGCTCGATCTTTCCGATCTCAACGCCGCCGAGAACTTCGTAAGCGCCGTCACCTGCTGGGACGATCTCTTCCGGCTCTTCCCGGCTGATGTCTTCGTCTTCGATCTCGCCGACGATCTCTTCCAGGATGTCCTCGACGGTGACCAGCCCCGCGACGCCGCCGTATTCGTCTATCACCATCGACAGATAAACGTGCGCCTTCTGCATTTCCTCCAAAAGCTTGGCCACCGGTTTGGTTTCAGGCACGAAATAAACGGGCCGGATGAACGGCGTAATCGGCGAATCCGCCTTGCCGGCAGCCAGTGATGGCAGCAGGTCGCGCACGTAGATCATTCCTTCGATGTTCTCGATTTGATCGCGATAGACAGGCAGGCGCGAGTGCTTTGATTCGATGATCAGATTGCGCGCATCGCGAACCGTAGCGGTCCTGGGCAGCGCGGCGATTTCCGTGCGCGGGGTCATCACTGCGCCCACGCGCGTGTCGCCAAATTCAATCGCCGACTGAATCAGCTCGCGCTCTTCTTCCTCAATGATCCCTTCGGCTTCGCCCACGTCGATCAGCGCTTCGATATCGTCGCCGCTGTCTTCTTCGACGTCGTCGGAAAGCGCTTCCTCGATTTGCTCCTGCATCCGCAAGCGATCGAAGGAACGATGCCACGGCTCAGCCGCGTAAGCCAGTACCCGATAAAACGGACGCAGCAGCGGTAGCAGACGCAGCACTTTGGCCTCGGGATTCCGCAGAGAAATCATCCGCGGGATGAACTGGCGAAAAATTCCCGCCAGCAACAGGCCCAGGGTCAGCGCGACGAACAGCACCAACGCGTTCCCCGAGAACCATTGCAGCGAGATGTAAGTGATCAGGACTGAGAACGCGACCAGCAGGATCTGAATCGCGGCTGACAGAGTGAATTCAAACCGCGGACGGTTTCTCAGAATCTCTTTGAGGAACGGCGAGTAACGCGCGGTGGGGTGCTCTTCGGCTTCGGCGGCCAGCCGCCGCAACCCCACGTCGCTCAACTGGCCGAAGGCCATGTCAATAGTCGCGAGAAACGTCAGCGCGACAAGCAGGAAAAGACTTACCGCTAATTCGATTTCCATACCGTGCGAGTTAAATAGTAAGTGGAAAATGGGAAATAGTGAACCGCTGATGAACGGTGTCTAGAGTACCAACTTCAGTTGGGCCTTTTTGGCAACGCTAAAGCCCAACTAAAGTTGGTACTCTATGCGCCGTTGTTCCTGGATACGCTCATCCCTGTTGACGTTCACGACCGCTCAAATCCCGAGTTGTTTCCCCAATTTCAGCTCAAGCCGGTTCATTTCGCCGTTGTCGGTTTCGTGATCGTAGCCGCACAGGTGCAACAGCCCGTGCAGAATCAGTTGCTCAATTTCGCTCGAAAAGCTCAACCCGTTCGCCTTCGCCTGCGCCGCCGCCCGCTCAACTGAAATGACAACATCACCTAAGTGCGATCCGTCTTCGACTTCAAAAGGCTCGGCCCCAGTTGGAAATGAAAGCACGTCCGTGGCCAGGTTCTTCCCGCGAAAGCGTCGATTCAATTTCCTGATGGCATCATCACTGACGAAAACTATGGTCGCACTCCGGTCGTCTCGGCCAATCGCGCGCACCGCTTTGGCGGTGAACTCGCGCCATTGCTTTGCGTTAATTGTTCGGCCTCGCTGGCGATTCACAATCTCGATCATGCTCGCTTTGACGTTCGCGGCTTTGCCGCCCGATGTGCGGAAAGGCTCTGCCTTTCCGTATGCCATTCGATTGGGACCATGGGGCTACGCCCCAGCGGCGTAGCCGCAAGCCACAATGGCTACATCTCGTTCTTCTTGGTATGCGACTCGTAAGCCTTGATGATCATCTGCACGAGCTTGTGGCGGACCACGTCTTTGTCAGAGAAGTAAACGAAATCGATGCCTTCGATACCGGCCAGCACGCGTTCAGCTTCGACCAGGCCGCTGCGCTTGCCCGTCGGCAAATCGATCTGCGTCACGTCGCCGGTGATTACGGCTTTCGATCCGAAGCCGATGCGCGTCAGAAACATCTTCATCTGCTCGCTGGTCGTATTCTGCGCTTCGTCGAGAATCACGAACGCGTCGGACAGCGTGCGTCCGCGCATGAATGCCAGCGGCGCAATTTCGATCACTCGCTTTTCCAGCAAACGCGTCACGCGCTCGTAATCCACCAGGTCGAACAGCGCGTCGTAAAGCGGCCGTAGATACGGATCGACTTTCTCCTGCAGATCGCCGGGAAGAAACCCAAGCTTCTCTCCCGCTTCCACCGCGGGACGCGCCAGCACGATGCGGTTGACTTGTTTCTGCATCAGCGCCTGCACGGCCATCGCGACGCCGAGATAAGTCTTGCCGGTGCCCGCCGGGCCGATGCCAAAGACGATGTCCTTCTGCTGAATTGTCTCGACGTATTTGCGTTGCATCGCCGATTTCGGCGTAACCTGTTTCTTGCCCGCGGGACTGAAACGCGAGCGCGTGAAGTAATCGCGCAGACTGTAGGCACGGTCTTCGGCAATTTGCGCGAACGCTTCGCGCAGCTCCTTGTCGTTGAACTGGCGGCCTTCGCGAAATAACTCCGAGAAATCTTCGAGGATGCGCTCGACAACTTCGACGTCCTTCGGGTCGCCGTCAACGTTGAGGCTCTGGCCGCGCGCGTTGATCTGAACGTCGAGCAACGACTCGAGATGCTTGATGTTCTGGTCGTGAACGCCGAAGAGCGTTTCCAGACCTCTGGGTGGAAGCTCGATTTGCTTCAACTGATGAAACTATCTCCTTGAAGGTTGACGGCTGACGTGCGTGAATTGAGGGTGTGAGCCTGCGAATTGCTCTGTCGCATAAGTGCAGACCGGACGCTACTACATGCGAGCCGCGGGTGTCAACGAAGCTTGTCATGAGGTCATGTCCTCGTTTTGTTTTGGTGCTCCTTTTCTCGCTGAAACAAGGACGATCCACCAAATCACACGAAACCACACGAACAAAGGGTTTCGCTTCGTGTACTTTCGTGGATCGTTTTTACCCGACGAGCAGCAACCTATCAAAGTAGGGACACGACCGGCCAAAAACGTTCAGGGTACCGTCTTACTCTAAACGCCGCAGTCCCCAAAGTTGAGCGGCGCGGACGCGTAAGTTATCATCACTTTAGACGGTGTTGCGGAGGGGTCGCATAATTGGTAGTGCAGCGGTCTTGAAAACCGCCGCCCGCAAGGGCTTGCAGGTTCGAGTCCTGTCCCCTCCGCCATTTCACCGTAATAAGTGACCGCCTGCGAGGTTGCGCGCAAGAAAGCCGAAGACTTGAATAATTCCGGCTCTGTCGAACTCGGAAACGACAACTACGAACTGGCGATCAAGGATTTCAATGAAGCCATCAAGATCAAACCCGATTATGCTGAAGCTTATTTGAACCGAGCCAGAGCCTACTCGGGGGGCTTTAAAGATGACCAGGCAATCGCCGACTATGGTCAGGCGATTAAATTAAAGCTCGATCTGGCGGTTGCGTACTTCGAGCGAGCTGAACTCTACCGCGGCGTTGATGAAAGCAAAGCAATTGACGACTACACCAGCGCGATCAAGGTCAAACCCGATTACTGGAATGCCTATCTAGCGCGTGGGACAAGTAACGAAAGTACAACGCCCGATGCTGCGATTGCCGACTTCACTCAGGTAGCCCAGTCATCCTCTGAACTGAAGGTGAAGGCGCAAGCCTTTCTGTTACGTCGGTCAACGTACCGGCGTAAGGCGGATAATGAACACGCCATGGCCGACTTCCTAACGGCAATTGCGTTGAGCGCTGATCCGTTTATTCGAGACCGCGCCGATGCGAACCTCAGGGTCCTTGGGTATAGGCCGCCACCACCAAAT
Organism: Pyrinomonadaceae bacterium; assembly: GCA_035300785.1. Lineage (GTDB taxonomy): Bacteria > Acidobacteriota > Blastocatellia > Pyrinomonadales > Pyrinomonadaceae > UBA11740. Next base: position 7,285 of record DATGVD010000468.1, read on the forward strand.
CCGGGGCTCGCCGCTCCTAACATCTTCCTTCAGTACATCGATGCGAAGGACGGCACCGGCGTGGAAGCTATCGGCGATAGTCTGCAGAAGAACGGCTTTCACGTGCAATCCAAAGATTTAGTTAGAGGGTCGTTGTATAGAGACGTGCGATATTATTCAAGAGGAAATATAGCGAACGCTGAGAAGATTAGGAGCATCGTCGCCGATACTCTCGCCAACCAAAGCAAATCA
>DATGVD010000469.1:0-8041 GCA_035300785.1 Pyrinomonadaceae bacterium
CGTCGAGATTTGAACGCGAAGCGAGCTTGATAGCTTCTTTTGCCAGACGCAAAGCGATGGGGCTTTTCTCGGCAATTCGATTTGCGATCTCCATCGTCTTCGTTTCCAGTTGCTCAGCCGGCACGACGTGATTTACCAGTCCCAGATTGAAAGCCGTCTGCGCGTCGATGATCGCGCCGGTCAGAATCAACTCCATCGCTTTGCCTTCGCCCACCAGCCGAGTCAGGCGTTGCGTCCCCCCGCCACCCGGTATGATGCCGAGGTTGATTTCCGGTTGCCCGAAAGAAGCCTTGTCGCTGGCGATGCGCACGTCGCAGGCCAGGGCCAGCTCGCAGCCGCCGCCGAGACAGTAACCGTTAACCATCGCGATGACGGGTTTCGGAAAGGTGTCGATCGCGTTGAATAGCCCGCGTTCGAGCATCACTTCGCGCTGCGTGATCGCCGTGCGATCCGCGAACTCGGCAATGTCGGCGCCGGCGATGAAGGCCTTGTCGCCCGCGCCCGTGAAAACGACGACCCGAACCGAATCGTCGGCGCGCAATTCATCCAGGACTGCGGCGCCTTCGGCGCGCGTTTGGATGTTCAGCGCGTTTCGCTTTTCCGGGCGATTGATGGTGATGATGGCGACGCTTCCGCGGCGCTCAACCAGAATAGTCTCGTAGCTTTGACTCACTTTACCGGCTCCAGTCTCTTCGTTTTGGAAAAAGTTAACCACAAAGACACGAAGAGCACAAAGGAGTCAAATGGGAAGAAGTGTCTTAATTTGTTTCGTGTGTTTCGCGGATCACGCAAAAACGATCCACGAAATCACACGAAATCGCACGAACAAAGCCGCTTCGTGTGGCTTCGTGGATCGTTTTTCCGCAAGCCGGATTGCCCCCAACTAGGAAATTGAGACACTACCAAATGGGGAGAACAAACTGGCTCCAATTCCGTGCGATCTTCTCTTTGGGTGCTTTGTGTCTTTGTGGTTAGACCGTCGCGGTTAGACCGTCACTGCGCGGGGGAAGATTCTTCCGGCGGCACGGCGGGCTGTTCGTCGGCGACCCAGGAAACAAACAAGCGCGTCCAATTCTCCGCCGGCTCAGCGATTTGCACGCCCACGCGCGCGGTGCCGTAAATGGCCGGCGAAACTCGCACCACGGTGGCCGTCGTTTCCGTCGGCGAGCCATCCGGCCGGTGGGCGCGAATGTAGAGTTTCTCTCCGATGCTGACCTTCTGGTTCAGATGGAACAGCGCGCCCGACGTCGAGATATCGTCAGTTTCGGTGGGCTCGCTCCACGCGGCGCCATCGTCCGCGCGTCCGGAAACAACGATGGACAGGCGCAGCGCCATGCGCAGCGCGAAACGTCTCTCTTCGTTTTGGTAGGGAGTGCTCATGACTGTCGCCACGATCTTTTCATTGCTCCCAGTTGTCGCTCAACTCGCTCACTTAGTATAAGCCCTCTGCGCCGGTTCTGGCTCGTTCCATTTGTAAAAGCCTTCACCGCTCTTCTTGCCGAGCTTTCCGTCCCGGACCATTCGCCGCAAAATCTCGGGCGGACGAAACGTCTCAGAGCCCAGTTTGCCGTGCAAGTATTCAGCGATATTCAAACGCACATCAAGTCCGACCAGGTCAGTCAAACGCAGCGGACCCATCGGGTGGTTATAACCGAGTTCCATCGCGGTGTCGATGTCGCGCGCGCTGGCAACGCCCTGCTCAAGCATCAGCATGCTTGCCGAGTTTAATTCCCCTGGCCAGATTACTTTCAATCGACTCCCGGCCGCGCGCCAGCGCCTCAGCGTTAACGTCATGCATCACGACCGCATAGCCCGCCGCCGCTGCCACTTGCGCGATGCCGTGACCCATTGTGCCTGCGCCGAGCACACCTATCCTCTGGATTGGGCGAGCCGAAGCCCTGTTATTGTTTTCGTCCGAGCTTGTGATCAACGTGCTCTCAAAAACGTGGCCGAACCGCGAAATGGTGGATTATGATTCAGGCCACGGTCTGGCTGGGGCCTGCCTGGTTCGACTAACTCGTACACCAATAGTTATACTATACGCGCAACCGAAAACGCCAACATATATCCCGCGACTGAGTTACAGAACCGGGAGCGGTAGCGACCGGGGCCATGGATTCAACGCCGCTATCATCATTCTTATGTTAGTTGAGCTTACAATCCGGCCACTACCGCTCCCGGCTTCGGTAACAGCAAAGGAGATCAATTCAGCTTGAGCAAACAAGAACTTAGCCGTCAGGTCGTGATCATAGGCTCCGGCCCGGCGGGACTAACGGCCGCGATTTACGCGGCGCGCGCGAGCCTCAAGCCGTTACTAATCGATGCGCCCCATGATGCGGAGAAGCAAACGGCGCCCGGCGGCCAGTTGATGATTACGACCGACGTGGAAAACTATCCCGGCTTTGCGGAAGGCATCCAGGGCCCTGACTTGATGGTCGAGTTTCGCAAACAAGCAGAGCGCTTCGGCACTGAGTTTCTGGAAGAGTGGATCACGAAGGTCGATCTTCAACAACGTCCATTCACGCTTTACACCGATGATAAGATCGTCAAAGCCGACACGCTGATTATTGCGTCGGGCGCCTCGGCAAAGTGGCTGGGCATTCCCGGCGAGGCAAAGACGCCCCTCGGCTTTGGCGGCCACGGCGTTTCGGCGTGTGCGACCTGCGACGGCCCGCTGCCCGCGTTTCGCAGCAAACGCCTGGTGGTCGTTGGCGGCGGCGATACGGCAATGGAAGAAGCGACGTTTTTGACGCGCTATGCCTCGCGCGTCCACGTAGTTCATCGCCGCGACAAACTCCGCGCGTCAAAGATCATGCAGGAGAAAGCTTTTCGCAACGACAAGATCGAGTTCATCTGGAACACTGCAGTTGAAAGGATTCTCGGCAACGAAGAGCAGGGGGTGACCGGCGTGCACCTGCGCAACCTTGAGACCGGCGCCGAAACCGCATTTGATTGCGAAGGCGTCTTCATCGCCATCGGCCACAAGCCCAACACGGACCTGTTCAAGGGTCTGATTGAGATGGACGCAGTTGGCTATATCAAAACTTCCGGCCACTCAACCGCGACAAATATTCCCGGTGTCTTTGCCTGCGGCGACGTGCAGGATTCAGTCTATCGCCAGGCAGTCACGGCCGCCGGCACCGGCTGTATGTCGGCAATCGATGCCGAACGCTTTCTCGATCACCTGCCGATTGCGCTGCCCACCGGCGAAGAAGTAACGATCGAAGGCGAGCGAATCACGCCCGATCATCAGAAGATCATCTTGCCAAGCGGTGAGGTCGTGCCTAACGAGCCTTCAGAGGCTTACGCCGAAACCGAGTAACTACAGCAGCACAATCGAGTCGTCTTTCGGACGGCGAGCTGGAGTCGGGGCAGGTTGATCGGTGGACGGAGGCTCTTCGACGAAGGCCGTTTCGCCGCGCGGCAATGGGCAGAAGTCGCAATAGTAACCAGCGCTTTCTCTTCGATCTTCGCATTCGTTGCATTCCATCACCTGACCGGTCTTCATCAAAGCGTTGAGCAAGGGTATCAGCTTGCGGCCGCGTTCCGTCAGTTCGTACTCTACGCGCCGGGGCAAGCCGCCATAATTGTTGCGCACGATTAGATCGTCCTGTTCCATCTCGCGCAGCCGGCCCATCAACGTGCGGCTGCTGATCGGATGCAGGTCTTCGAGCAGCTCGGTGGTGCGTTTAGGGCCGGCAAAAAGATCGCGCACGACCAGCATGGTCCACCTGTCGCCTACCAACTGGAGCGCGCCAGCTATCGGACATCCATCAATTTTTCGCCGTCGCAAAGCTTACTCTCTTTTCCTGGCCTACTTCCCGCGGCCGTTACGTTTCTTGATAGCGTTTTGTCTGATCTCGTCAAACGGCGTGCCGGCTCTTTTGCCCCGGCGCTTTGGATTCGGCAGGATCCCGCGGCGGACGAAAACGTCGCGAATGGCGCTTTCGTTCGCTCCCTTGTTGAGGTTCTTGTCGGCAGTAATCAGGGCATTTGCTCCCTGTTCGAATCCCGAATCGCGCGCCAGCAAAAAGTGATGCGCGATCACGAGCTGTTCCGTGGTGGCGCGACCGAGCGCGGCGCGCAATTCCCACAAGCACGCCGACCAAATCTCGCCGTCGTCGTGAACCTCGCCGTGGAGATCCTTCGGATACTGTTTGTTGCTGTCCAGCCGGCGCAGAAAGGGCGGCTCGGCGCCGCTGTATGCGGTCGCGTCCCAGTTGCCGACGGTCGGTTTCATAGCTTTCGGCTTAACGTCCGAGAAAAAGCTGCCCGCCAAAAAATCCCCGAAGCCTTCGCCCATTGCCCCGCCCTCGCTGCTCTGGCCAAAACCCGGCACCTGATTATCCTGAATCGCATGACCGTACTCGTGCAGAATAATCTCGGCGTCCTCAGCGTCATCGACCCCGCCCGTGCCAAAAGTTAGATCCTTGTCCGACGGGCTATAGTGAGAGTTATCGTCGCTCTGACCATCTATGTTCACGGGAATCGGGTGATTCAGCACGTTAGTGAAGCCCATCTCCTGTAGGTGTCGCTGCAACCTGTCGATGTGAAAGTAAACCATGACCTCTTTAAAAGCGCGATCCGTGCGCTTGAAGCGAAAATCGCGGTTCTTTTTCTTGATGCGATTCCGGGTCGTCTTCGTGGTCACGTACGGGCCTTCGATAAAGCCGCTCGTCTTCAGATCTCTTAGCACAACTTCTGTATAGGCTTTGTCCGGAATCGTGGAATTATCCTCAAGCGAAGTGTCATTCAAGGTCACCACCGGATTGGGATCGAAGACTCTGCCTTTGCCATCGATGAACCTGAGCAGGTTGTGTTTATCGAGAATCGCTCCCGTGACGGCGTCGACATAGATTTTCCACTCCGCTGGACGCCGGGCCTTTGCGGCAGATATTGGCGGAGTCGTTTTTACGATCACCTTCCACGACAGAGTCGGCACGCCGTTGTATTTGTAGTAGCACAATTCACTGCTCACGATCCTGGTGGCGTCTCCCTTCGCGGGAGCCGCGGCCTTGGTCGCGATCGCTTTCGCCTCGCTGGCTGACAATTGTCTGGTTTGAGTTGTGGTGGAGCGCTTGGCTTCGGCCTTTCTGGTTTTGACCATCGCCGGCTCAGACACCAGATCGTTATGGATGTTGAAGACCCGGCCGTCCTTGTCGACATCGACGCGGATCCAGGCGCCGGAAATTGGTTTGCCGTTGTGATATTGCTGATAAAGGACATGGCTGCCGAGGATGCTCTCTCGGACCTGGTCGAATTTCAACTGGGAGAGATCGGGTTTGATCTTCAGATCGCCGGCAATTTTCTTCAGGGTAGCTTCGGCAATCTTCCGCGGGCTCTTCCCGCTCGCCTGAGTCTTGACATCGTAAATCTGGTGCGGAGTCTTGTACCGGTGGTGCGGTTCAACCTTGGCCGTGAGGCCCTTCAATTTTGCCATGGTAAGGTTTCCTTTCCGAAACCAGGTGAAGTCCTGGAAAAACATCTCGCGCCAACCGGCGCGGCGCTCTGGGATTGACCGAGAGTACTCGCTGGGCATTCTATCTGGCAAGAGATTAACTTAAGCATTCTGTGCCTGTTTGATGAGCTCGGCGATTCCGAATTCGTTGTCGTTGTTAGCGAACGCCGCGAATGGCGTCCACGTCGGATCCTGTGAAAGAAAAGAGTGTTGGTCGCCCAGCAAGAGACCGACGAACACTTCTGTCACAATCCGCCCGCCCACAGGGCCCAGCCTGATTGGTGTGGAGTTGTCTTCAAACGCCTGTTGAGCCTCGGCCAAAATGTAATACCACAGCGGCGCATTGCCTGCGAATCGTCCCGAGACTTCCGTGATGGCCGGATTGGTCGCCGTGTCGTCTTCGGTCGCCTTGCCGATTCTGAGATCCTTGTCTGCAATTGGATCGATCCCCATGAATCGGGCAACGGTTTGTCCCGAAGGAAGCCCCATTCTCCAACCGCGAATCAAGTTACGTTGCGCGAGTGAGGGAACCTTGTCGCCGATAGGCTTCGGCAGATGGCCCAGGGGATTAACCAGCGAAGTGTCGATCTTGTAAGACTTCTGCAGCCGGCGTGGTCCGAAATGCGGATTATCCCCCATCTTGAAGAACAGGCGCCAGTCAATTGCGAAGTTGCTCGGGAACTCACGAAAACCCAACAGGCTCTTATTCTCCTGAGGCAGGCTGTTCTTCTTGTCCGGCAAGAAAATCTTGTTCCTATCCTTGAGGGTCGTATTCAAACGATAGATCGGTCTCACCATCGAATGGCCAAATCGATAGATGGCGGCCGAGAACTCGATGGGCATGAACGGAATTTTTTCCCAATGAAAGAAGTTAAGATTTGGCTTGTCCTCGTGAATGCTTGTCTTGTTCTTAAGATGGGGAAGAACGGCGTGGACCATCTCCCGCCCGACGATCGCCGGCAGGAAATCGTCAAGCACAACCCATTGATAGTGCCATCGCACGGCATTCTGGATCTGTTGAAATGTGCTGCCTCTTGGCATTGAGTCAATCATGCTGTTGTGAAATCGAATCATGATCGACTGGAGTTGGGACACGATTACGTTTTCGTCGTTGCGCGGATCACCGATCAGGGCACGCTGGCGGCCGGCCTCTGGACGGTTGCGTTGCAGATCGCGCGCCCGTGGATCCCGATTTCCCGTGAGTCGCCGGCCGAGCAGCATGTGCTGGCCGTCATCATCGTAAAGATATGGCTGGTCGTTTGGTCCACGACCGTAAACAGAATCCAGATCAAACCGCGGCGTCCTGAAATCCTCAAGCGCTTCAGGGTCATTCTGTTTTTGCAGGCTGCTCGCCGGATCGAAAGTCAGATCGTGATCGATGAACTGGCCAAGATAAGTGTAGCCAGCGCTGATTCCCTGGTTCTCTTCGTCGTCATCCTTGTTTTCGGATGTCGCTCGGGCTTCTGCCGGCGCCACCATCTTCCCGGCGAGTTTCTTGAGATCCTCCTCGGCAAACTCAGCCGCTGGAAGCGTGCGGAACATCCGCCCAAAGCGTCCTTCGAAGAGCGTCGAGGACGGGTGAAAGTCAGATCCTCGCGGACGTTCGCCATGAAAGCGAAAGACATCGTGGAAGTTTAACTTGGCCAGGGCAGAGTGCAGGTCCGTAGTCGCCTGCTGGCCGGCAGTCGTCTTGCGGGCCTTCTTGATTTTTTTTGAGGGCATCTTATTTCTCCTTTTGGGTTGAGAGGTCCTTTCCCGGACAACCCGGGATTCACCGAAGGTTGCCGGAAAGAAGTCGTATCACTCCCGGAAAAATGTGAGAGCCGAAAGAAACCATCCGCAAACCCTGCGGTGTTCTGGGATGGGCAGAGATTACTCTCTAATTATCCAGTCTGGCAAGAAATCTGCACGGCAAGGGGCGAAGAGCAAAGGGCAGACAGTCTACCCTTGGCTCTTTGCGCTTAGCGCTTAGCCCTTTGCTCTTATGGCCGCAGGTTGATGTTGTAGGTCTTGATCTTGGAATTGAGGGTCGTGGGGTTCATGCCCAGCAGGCGCGCGGCGCGTGATTGATGCCCGCCCGTCTGGTCGAGCGCCCGGCGAATCAAATCGATTTCGAAGCGGCGCACTTCGTCATAGAAATTTATCCCGCGGCTGATATCAATCGCCCCGGCGCCAGAGTCGCCGCGCGCCGCCGACCGCGCTGAACTCGGATCGGCAATCTCCGGCCGCAGGCATTCGCGGCTGATCTCGTCACTGGGCGCGATGACGACGGCGCGCTCAATCGCATTCTCAAGCTCGCGCACGTTCCCCGGCCAGGAATAACTCTCAAGCAACGACAGCACCTCTGGAGCGATCTGTTCCGCAACGTGGCGGCCGTTCTCTTCGTTGTACTTGCGAATGAAGTGCTGCGCCAGCGGCAAGACATCTTCGCGCCGATCGCGCAATGGCGGGAGTTCAATCGGCACCACTGACAGCCGGTAATACAGGTCCTCGCGAAACGTTCCCTGGCGCACCGCGTCCTGCAAATCAATGTTGGTGGCGGCGATGATGCGCACATCCACGCGCCGTGGAGTAGTATCGCCC
>DATGVD010000470.1:0-6179 GCA_035300785.1 Pyrinomonadaceae bacterium
AGCTCGATGGGTCATCGGGCGGGGCTTCCTGCTCCTTAACGATTCTGTTTGGTGTCGGTGACGATTTGGCGGCGGTAGAGTTGGTCGCGGGCTTCGAACTCCCGCCAAAGAAAACGTAACCGAGCACGGCAATCGCGACCACAAAGAGAGCGGCGGCCGCGATTATCTTCTTTCGCTCGTTCGGATTGTTTGGATCGAAAAGCTGCATAATTCATCGAGACTCTTTACGGCACAACCGGCTTCTCACTGCCGGCGCGCCTAAAGTACGTTGCCAAATCGAGACGCAGACTGACGAGCGTGACGCGCGAGCCCGCGGGTTGCGCAACGCCAGGCGGCACAGCCGTTTTGCTGCCGCGAGCTGGCGTCGGCGTCCTGACGATCGATGTTTCCTGGGTTGTGGCACCGGATTGCGTCACGCCTTCGAGCTCGACGGCATTGATGATCAGAAACTGGCGACTCATCTCGATGTCGCGCACGAAGTGGCGGACGCTCTGATAGGGACCTTCGACGGTCACGCTCACGCTGATGCCCGGATAGACGCTCTGCCATTTCGCATTGCTCTGCTGTTCGGCGCTGACCGTCGGCTGGACCTGCCCTTTCGTGCCCAGCGGTTCGAGCGTCGTATAACTTGGTCCCGAGGTATTTCGCAAACCATTGCTGCGAATCAGCTCGTTCAGTTCGGCATAGAGCGACAGGCGCCCCGAGCCGGGCGCCGCCAGCCAGTTACCTTCAAAATCGTTCAGGCTGGCATTGATTTTATCGACGGTGGCGCGAGCGGTCTCGTCTTCTTTAATGCCCATCTGCGATGCGCGCACCTGTCCTTGCAAGCGGTCGCGTTCCAGCTGCGCAAGATCCCGGCGCGAATGTGCCGGCGCGAGAAAATACAAGTAAGCAAAAATGGTGAGCAGCGCGAGCAGGGCAGCGACGGAGAGACCAATCAGTTCCGGCACTCCGATAACGCGCAGTCCGGACGAGCGCTTCAGTTGATCGAAGCGGATACGAATCTGCTGACGGTCGGCCACCGCGCGACTCTGCAATGGTTGTTCCTGACTCATCGACCTCTTGTGCCCTCGCCGGCGGTGTCCACGGGTCGGTCATTTCGATTCGCTGCTGCTACGGGCGCGCCGGAGCGCGGCACGTAGCGCACAAGCATTTCGTACTCCTCGCCGGTCTCGCCTCGGCCGCGCTGAAGACTTTGCGAAATCAATTCCGCATGAAAGACGCCCTCGCTCGCCATCTCTTTGATCATCTGCGTAATCGTGGCGGCGCTCTTACTGACCACAACCAAATCGAGATCGGCAACGGTCCGGTCGCCGTCCGCGCCCACCTCCTTTACCGTGATTCTTGCCACGCGCACACTGCCGGGCAGTGCGGCTTCCAGATCGGTGAACAGCCGCGACCACGAAAACCGCTTGCGATCGACCAGCGTATGCGCTGATTTCAGAGTCCGCTTCTGCTCCGGCGTGAGCGTGCTCTCTATTTCCTTGGCGCGCCGGTTGAGCGCGGCCATCTCCTTCCGCAGAGCGGCGACCTCGCCTTCCGCCGCCTCGGCCTGCTTATTGGTTTGAAATGTTGCCTGCGCGATGAACAAGAGCGCCCCGATCGATGCCAGCGCCACCACGCCCGTCACCGTCCACGGCAAGACGCGATTGCGAAATGGACTACTGGAGAGATTTAGCTTCGTGCTCACGATCTGATCCCAAAAACAGCTAAGCCAGGCCTTTCATGAAAAAGGATACACGCCTGTCGCAAACCAGCGCAACGACCAGCGCCGCGCAGGTACTTACACGCTCGACGATGGAACGAAGTTCGGAAAAGAGAATGAGCGGGAATTGAGCTAGGCGCTGGCGCTCATAGCGTGGCGCTCGAGCTTCAGATACAGACCACGGCGGGTCAGGCCAAGTTCGCGCGCGGCGCGGGAAATGTTTCCGTTGTGTTTGCGCAGAGCCTCGGCAATCATGCGGCGTTCGACTTCGGCCAGCGCGTCGGCCAGCGTGACGTCACGTATCGGCACGGTCATCGACGCCCCGCCGGCGCCAATCGAAGTCACGGTTCCGGGCGGGGTGGTTGGCGAACTCATGTGCCGCAACTCTGGCGAAAGGTGTTCCGGCGTAATCAGCGTGCCATCTTCAGCCCGCGCAATAACGCGTTGCATCTCGTTGCAAAGCTGGCGCACGTTCCCCGGCCATTCGGCGACCATTAGCAGATCGATCGCCTGTGGCTCGATCTGAATGTCACGACGGCTGAATTTCGCGGCATAGTGATTGACGTAGTAGTTGACGATTGTGGGAATTTCCGATCGGCGCTCGCGCAGCGGCGGCACCCGCAAACGAATTACGTTGAGACGATAGTAAAGGTCTTCGCGAAAGCGGCCCTGCGCCACCATCTCTTCCAAATCGGTGTTTGTCGCCGCGATGATGCGCACGTCCACCTTGATCGGGCGCTGTTCACCGAGGGGTTGAATCTCGCCTTCCTGCAAAAAGCGAAGCAGCTTTGGCTGCACGTCGAGCGGCAGGTCGCCAATTTCATCGAGAAACAGCGTTCCGCCCAGAGCCGTCCGAATCACGCCGGCCGAATCCTTAACTGCTCCGGTAAATGCGCCGCGGCGATAGCCGAACAGATAGCCTTCCGATAATTCTCTCGGCACCGCGGTGCAGTTGAACGGCACAAAGATTTTGTCGCGACGCGACGACAGCGCGTGAATCGCCCGCGCCACCAGTTCCTTTCCAGTTCCCGATTCTCCGGTGACGAGCACCGTCACGTCGGACGAGCGAATCTTGTGCACCTCTTCGACCAGGCGGGTCATGGCGGGGCTGGAATGAATGAACCCGGGCATCAAGCTCGCCCCGGCCAGCGCGCTTTCTTCTTCGGCGCCCGGCCCGCTCCGCGTCCGCACTCGCAAAGCACAAACGTCCATACCCAACTCAACCACGCGCAGTAAGGGTTCGAGCGAAAGCCCCCCGGAAAGCTCCGCGCTATCGCGCGGCGAAATCAGCAAGGTTGCCGGCGGCGCGTTGCTCGGCGACAAGTTGACCACGGCCACGTTGTGTTTCCTGGCAAAGGCTTCGCGGCGGGAATCTTTTTTGAGGTTGGCGTAATCTTCCGCCCACGCTTCGCTTTCTTTCCTGGAGCAACCGTGCGCGATCACCACGCGTTGGCGGCCGCCTTCATCGGGCTCGATGATGACGACGCGGCCGGCGCTGGTTTCCTGACGAACGACCGCAGCCAGTTCCCGCAGCAGCAGCTCACGTGACGCGACCGCTTCGGCCAGACGCAAAGTCAAAAGCTGAACTACAGTTTCCCGCTTGCGGAGTTGCTGCGGCGTGGTCTGGTCGAGCGCCGCCGCGGCTTCTTCCGCGCGACTGAGGTTCAAGTGCGCGCCCAGCTCACGAAAGATATTCACCGCGCGCGTCAGATGTTCCGCTGCGCGTTCCGGTTGCGCAATCGCATAAGCGCGGCCCAACTCAAGATGCGCGCGCGCGCTGCGGTAACGATCGCCGAGGAGATCGAAGATCGAAACGCTGCGGCCAAAATGTTGCGCCGCCGTGGACGCGTCGCCGCTCGCCATCGTTAGCAAGCCATGCAGGCGTTGCGCCTCTCCCGCCAGCAGCAGGTCCGCCGGCGAATCGGTAATAAGCTGCGCCAGCCGATCCAGGTTTGCTCCGCATCCTTCGGTGTCGCCGCATTCGAGACAAGCTTCCGCCAACAGCAGATGCGACTCGCAGATTGCCTGGCGATCGCCAATCTCTTCGGCAAGGTCCTGGGCTTTCTTTGCCGTCGTCAGCGCCTCGGCGCCCCGCTTCATTGCGACATAGCAGCGGCCCAGCGTGCGCTGTGCTTGTCCCTCGTACCACCTGTTTCCGTTTTTCGCGGACAGCGTCACGGCCCGGCCGAGATACGTGCAGGCCTCTTCGAAATCGCCGCGCAGCATAAGCAATTCGCCGAGTGAGTCGAGAATCATCGACACCTGGGCGCCATGTTCTCCGGTCTCGCTGGCGATCGACAGCGCGCGTTCGAGCGCTTCCTGCGCCCGATCCCATTGGCCAATCAGGACCAGATTCATTCCCAGGTTGTTGTAGCCGTCGGCGGCGTTATTCTTGTGGTCAGTTCGCTCGTAATAACTGATGGCCTTTTCGAGAAAGCGAATGCCTTCCTGCGGTCGTTTCATAAACCAGCAAGCGCCGGCCATGTTGCTGTAAATCTTACCGAGCAGGAAGGCGGCCGGATGATCGCCGACCAGCTTCAGCGCCTGGCCAAAGTTTTCCAGCGACGCTTCGTGTTGACCTTCATGGATGTCGGCAGATCCGAGACCGAAGTACGCTTCAGCCAGCCCGCGCCAATCGCCCGTCTGTCGATAACACTCCAGCGCGCGATGCGAGTAGTCGCGCCCGATCGGATATTCACTGATGCTGCGATAAACGCGTGCCAGGGCGGCGTACACTGCGCCGACCTCTACGCCTTCTTCCGGCAAACCGCGCAGAGTGGCTTTGAGCAACGAAATCGCTTTGGGATGATCGCCGTTGTAATTGTTAGCCAGCGCGATCTGAACTCGCAACAGAGTACCGAGAGTAGGGTTGAGCTTGGTGCGCGCTTCCGGCGCTTCGTACATCGCGACCGCCTCCAGCGACTCGCGATAATTGCCCTGCATCTCAAGCGCGATCGACAACGAGCGCCGCGCTTCGGCCAGAAGTTCAGGTTGATTGCGCGCTTCGCTGAGCAGTGAGTTGAGCCGAGTGCGCGCCTCGATCGTCAGACCCTGGTCCAGCAAACCGCGCACTCCTTCCAAATCCTGGTTCAGAGACTCGGGCGTGGCCTTGGCGCGCGAACGCAACCGCACCCGAGCGTGTTCCAGATCGATCACGGCGTTGTCAGACTTGTCTTTTTCTTTGCTCAAATGGGCAAATCCCCGCGAAGAAGAGATCGCTTAATGCCGCAACTTTGGTGATAGCCAAAACATTAATAAAAGACCAATAGCATCGGCTTTTCACCGTTCGAAGTCATCCAGGGGCAGGATACGATGGGCCAGAGAGTCGCCAATCAAATTCATTAGCCAAACGGTCTGAAAATAACACAGTCCGGGCTCTGGGTCACGCCTTGCTTTGCGGCTCTCACGGTCTCGGGAACACGAGGATGGCGTCGCTGACCGGACGTTCGCCGGTAGCATCTGACGGTTTGTTGACGAGCTTGTTCCTGATCACCATCGTGGTTGAGCCGCCGCCGTCGAGATTGATCGCTTCAACCGCGCCGAACTCGATGAGCAAATCGGCGAGCATCGTGAGGGACATGCCGATGCTTTCACCCGGCTGTCGGCCATCAACGGCAACGAGCAGGATCTGACCCGACTTTAACTTAGCGATCGCTGTACGCGGATGACCGTCGCTGACAAAGCTCGGGAGAATTTTTTCAGCGGTGTTAGTAATCTCGACGCGTCCGTTCTTGATCAACTGCGGGCCGCCGCCGATGATGTTGGCCGCCTGCTTCCAGATGTCGGTTGTTTCGGTTTCCGCCGGAGACCAATCGAGATCCAGTTTCACTCGCGTTCCCACGCGCAGTTTCTCGAGCGCCCATTGTCGGGCCGTGCCGGCGACCGAGATCACATAACCGTCCGCCGGAATCGTGCTGCTGCCTTTCAGATCGCGCAGCTCAACGATTCGTTCACGGCGAACGATCAATTCCAGCCCGCCAGGATCAGTCAGAGTCGTGCGATGAAACTCGGGTGTGAAAATGATCAGCTCGTTATCGCCTCGCGGCCGGTTTAGTCCATTGATTTCGCGCTTCGCTTGAGAGCCTGCGATGACTTGCCCCTCGAACTTTATGTGTCCAAAAATCAGCTCCTGCTTTCCGCTCCGTTCGATTAAACCGGCGGCGGCGCGAACGTTATTTGATTCGCTCAGAAGTCTTCCGTTGAGCACTTCAATCCCCACTGAGTCGCCGCGATAGGTTCCCGTCGTGCGAAAGTAACCGCTGTTGACCGCGGCCAGCGCGCCATATCGCGCGGCCATCGAACTGACCGTTTCCAACCCAACGGCTTCGTCCATCGCGTGCACCATCCGCAGCCGCGCCTTTGTCAGATCAATGCGCAACAGGTTGATGAACCACGGCCCGGTCGCATCCTTTTCTGATTTGTAACCGCGAGTGGTTTGAATGTGCTCGATTCCAGGAGCGATGAATTCTGATTT
>DATGVD010000471.1:0-7128 GCA_035300785.1 Pyrinomonadaceae bacterium
TACGGCCACAGCTGATCCTTCGATTGTGCCAAAGCAGACACAACCGGGCGATCCGGTGCAATTGCAACCCCAGACGAAGGCCGGTTCTACGCCAACATGGACAGAGATTCTCGATCTAGCGATTAAGCGTTCTGCAGCGCAAAACAATGGCACCGCAAAATATACGCGTGGCTGCCAGCCAGAATTCAAGACTTGTTATAATGCGATTACATATGTCACCAGTGAAGGTAAGTTGGGATCGGTCAAAGTCACAAAGGACATGAATGACAAGATTATTCGCCGGGAGCTTTGCTCATTCAATGATTCCGTCGACATCCGGACGTGCATAGACTGGGATGAGGGTACCACACATCGTGACATGAAGGATTCCGGCGGCAACTGGTACAAAGTTGCGGACGAGTAATCACTAATGCGCCGACTCGGATTCGATTACCAATCGAAATCTCTTGGCTATCTTGAAACCGCGCGTTGATTTCAAACGATATTATTGCGAGCACCAATTGGCCTAGAATGCCGAACAGAGCTTCGACGCTTGTCTAAATCCGACTTAAGATTGGGTGAGCAATGTTGTTAGCGACCCAGTCAACCATATCGCTCTCTGAGGGGAAGGTCCGGGTGTCATCCAAGTACCGGACGGTAACTTGCACTTTGAACCAACCCTTCGCCTCGCCATACTTGGTCGAACCTCCCTGCGCCAATAACATCATCAGGCACATCTCGA
The DNA here is from genome assembly GCA_035300785.1 of Pyrinomonadaceae bacterium. GTDB lineage: Bacteria > Acidobacteriota > Blastocatellia > Pyrinomonadales > Pyrinomonadaceae > UBA11740. The sequence goes on from DATGVD010000471.1 coordinate 722, forward strand.
TTTTTGACTGAAGCCAAATTTTGTCCGGGTAACCGTCGGGTAAGCAGCCGCGGAGGTTTCGAGGCGGTGATGGCCGAGACGTGCCGTTCGGTAAAGAAGAAGGCACTCAATGATTAACCGGAGCGCCCCTAACTTCATTCCACACGTTGATGGTACGCTTTCCGGATGATTTGGCAGATTAGCGAGCAGCCGGCTCGTCACGCGCCGCCGACCATGCCGCCATGCCCGGCAACGAAGGCCGTCTTGCCCTTGAGCTCAAACGGGGTTTTTGCCATTGGCGACCTCCCGCTTCGCGATCGCAAGATCGCCCGCCACCATTTCCTTGACGAGTTGCGCGAAACTCGTCTTCGGTACCCAGCCGAGCTTTTCGCGCGCCTTGCTGGCGTCGCCGATCAAGAGATCGACTTCGGTCGGACGAAAATACGTCGGGTCGATGCGAACCAACGTCTTGCCGGACGCCTTGTCGACGCCGGTTTCCTCGACGCCCCTGCCGCGCCATTCGATGCTGCGGCCAACCTCGGCAAAGGCAAGTGCGACGAATTCGCGCACCGAGCGGGTTTCACCGGTCGCCAGCACGAAATCGTCGGGCTCGTCCGCCTGCAATATCTTGTGCATGCCCTCGATGTAGTCCCGGGCATGGCCCCAGTCGCGCTTTGCCTCGAGATTTCCGAGATAGAGCGTCTCGTCCAGACCGGTCTCGATCCGGGCAATCCCGCGGGTGATCTTGCGCGTCACAAACGTCTCGCCGCGGATCGGGCTCTCATGGTTGAACAGGATGCCGTTGGAGGCATACATGCCGTAGGCCTCGCGATAGTTCACGGTGATCCAGTAGCAGTAAAGCTTGGCGACCCCATACGGTGAACGCGGATAGAACGGCGTCGTCTCCTTCTGCGGCACCTGCTGGACCAGGCCATACAGTTCCGAGGTCGACGCCTGATAGAACCGGACTTCCTTCTCCATGCCGAGGATCCGGATTGCTTCCAGCAATCGCAGCACACCAATGGCGTCGGCATTGGCGGTATATTCCGGGCTTTCGAAGCTAACGCCGACATGGCTCTGAGCGGCGAGATTATAGATCTCGGTCGGCCTGATCTGCTGCACCAACCGGATCAGGTTGGTTGAATCGGTCATGTCGCCATAATGCAGCAGGAACGGCACATTGCCGGAGTGCGGGTCTTCGTAGAGGTGGTCGATCCGCGCGGTGTTGAACGAGGACGACCGGCGCTTGATGCCATGCACCGTGTAACCGAGGCCGAGCAGATATTCGGCGAGATAGGCGCCGTCCTGGCCAGTGACGCCGGTAATCAGCGCAACGCGCCGTTTCGAATCCTGAACAGCCATTCCTTCTCCAACAATGCGGGAGCCGTTCCCCAAGCTATTTGATTGCTATTGGTTGTTGGTCGGAAATCTTTATCCGCGCGGCAGAGGCTGTCGAAAGCCCATGGTACAATTCGATATACCTTGAGACCATCTGTTCGGCCCTAAAGAGGCTTTGATACCGTAGCTCTGCATTCTGACCCATGCCCTTGGCCTCTGTCGGATTTTCAACCAAATAAATCATAGCGCGCCGAAAAGCATCCGCGTCGTTCGGAGGAACAACAATTCCGGTTTCTCCGTGAATGTTGACAAACGTAGTACCCGTTCCGATTTCGCTTGAAATCAATGGCTTTCCGAACATCGCTCCCTCGAGCAACGATACGCCAAACGCCTCCGATCGAAGGTGAGAAGGAAATACAAAAGCGAAACAGAGCTTAATAATCGCGACCTTATCTTCGTCCCGAAGCGATCCAAGAAAATGAACGTTAGTAAGATTGAGCCTCGCCGAATGCTTTCGAAGCTCTTGCTCCATTGGGCCGGAACCAACGATGACGATTGGTAATCCGGTGCCCTGGATCGCATCGAGCAGAATATGCAGACCCTTGTAATATCTCAGCATGCCGACAAAGAGAAAGAAGCGATCGCCGATACGCCCACGCCAATCAGCAAGGAGCTTGCTTGACGGCTCGGGATACGTAGAGCGATCAAGGCCGATCGGAATGACGCTCGTCTTTTCCCGAAATTTGCCGAGCACGTTGCTGGTTGCAAGATAGTTCGGAGAAGTGGCGACGATTCGATCTACGCTTCCAAGAAAGCGCATCATCAGCGGGCCGTAGAGTTTTAGTAACGTCCGCTGACGAAGAATATCCGAATGATATGTAAGGACCGTGGGCTTCGACATTCGGGTCGCAAAGTGAACGACATCGAGAAAGGGCCAAGGGAAGTGATAATGAATGACGTCGGCGGCGCGTGCGAGCGCCGCAAATTTTCCGATCACTGAAAACGAAAAGCCGGTTGATGCGATCTCAAAGGCAAGTCGCGAGCGGTAGGCGGTATGATCATCGAATACGATCGATTCCTTAGCCGCGTTGCGACTGAGAGAAAGCACATCCACGGTATGGCCCTGCAGAGCGGAGCCACGCGCCAACTGATTAATGACTTGCTCGATACCGCCATGTGAATCGGCAAAGTATGTCTTGTAAAAATGAAGAATTCTCACGGTCTTTGTGCACTTCTTGTTGGGTCAATCTTATACTCAATTGACGTGCTTCGTCAGACCAAATCGGAAACTTCAGTTTTTACAACACCTCTCTCCGTTACCTCGAAAAACTGTCTTACTTTTGATGAGATTACGCGGATGTCGGATTCTGTAAGATCTGGATAGCTCGGAAGACTAAGACCGCTTTTTGTGTCACAGCGAGCCGCCGCGTGTAAAAGGGTGGTGGTCTTTTTGCCCCAAGCCTACCGCGGGGGCACGCTCGACATGGTCAAGCTGCTTGCAAAAATGTTGAAGTTTGGCTCCCAACTTGCCGGAAGAAATCTAGATATCGTGTTCGCCTATCCGGACTCTCCAATTTATTCGCCCAAGGATTTCGCGGATCTGTATCAGTTAGGCATCAAGACACGTCCCTTCTACTGGAGGTTTGTGACCAGAGCTCAGCTTGCGGACGTGCAGAAGATGACTGGCTATTCGACGCCGCTTAAAGGTGATCGGTACAGCATCCCGACGGACGATGCGAATAACTTCCTGGACTGCGATTTTTGGTTCGTCGCCTCTGACCGCTTCGATGAGCCTCTTGCACCGTTGCGTCCATATTGCGTGTTTGCCCACGACTATCTGCAGAGGTACTTTCCACAATCTCTTGGGGACTATTACGAGAATGGCTTTATTCAAACTGCTCGCAACAGCATTGCAGTGCTTGCCAACACGCCGCACACCATTGAGGATATTGTGCAGTACGTCGGCATAGACAGACGAAAAACAATTCTCGTTCCGCATCTCGCCGAGTTGGAGGGCGCACGCGACGATATGTCTTCGTTTGTTGAGAAAGGAAATTATTTCATTTGGACGACAAATGCTGGTGGGCACAAGAATCAGCTTCTTACTTTACACGCGCTTGCCCGCTATTATGAAATCAATCGAGGAACCCTCGATTGCCATATAACCGGCGTCGAGTCGTCTCTGTTCAATCCGAAGAGTACGCAAGACTCCGAACCGCGTCCGCACATAAGAGCCGTGCGAGATTATCTCAGCGAGCGACCTCAGCTAGCCGAACGGATCGTCTTTCATGGTGACCTTCCGTACCAACAGTATCTGAACGTCATTTCTCACGCGCGATTTCTGTTGCACAATGTGGTGATGGATAACGGTACATTGTGCGCGGTTGAAGCTGCTTATCATCGCACACCCGTGCTATCCAGCAATTATCCACCGATGCGCTATATTTCCCAGCGATACGGGTTGAATGCCACATTCTTCGATCCAAATGATCCAGCAGAACTCAGCGAAAAATTGGCATGGATGGAAGCAAACTGGCGTGCGCAGCAAGAACTCTTACCTGACGTGGAGCACCTTGAGAAATTCAGCTGGAAAGCACTTGCCCCCGAGTTCTGGCGGCAAATCAGCACCATCATCGGTTGAGCCATGAAGATAGGCATTTTTCTGGCGTATGCTCCAGGCATCAAGATGTCAAACCAAGGTCTTGGTCGACAGTTGGTGCAATTCACCGCTGGTTTCCATAACCACTCCGGCGAAGCAATTGCAATTCTGTGCCCGTCATGGCTTCGGGATGATGTTCATAAACTATTATCTCAAGGGGGAGTTTCCAATCACGCGTACCGAATCATATGTCCGCCAGGAGGTATCCCGATTTCGTTCAGAATTCAGCGCCTTCTTTCCGCGCACTTGGAGCGACTGCGGTCCAGGAGGACAATCTCGCGAGCATATTTGAAACTTAAGGAGCTCTTGTACACCAGCATCTACGCCCAGGTGCGAAAGCTGGCGGTGTATCTCTTGTCGACCCGAAGCATCGTCGGGTTTTCATTGACTTTCCTGACGTCGCTGATTCTGGCCATCGCGATCGCCCCGGTTGCGCTACCGCTTGTTGTTGTCGGCGCCAGCCTCTACGGCTTAGCAAGATGGATTCGCCGAATGATGCGTCGTGTCAGCGCACGTACCAGCAGCATCCCGATAGTAAGCCAACTCAACGCCTTCTTGTTGGATGCACGCAAAGCGAACCAAATCTCCTTCGTTCAACGTGCCTATAATGGCGTCTATCGTCGTGAGACGTCATGGATGGTCAACTTTGCAAACCGGGACGGAACGATTGACTTCTGGTTTAGCCCAACAGTGTTTTGGCCGGAGTTCAACGCAATCAATAAACCCTCTGCCCTGTGTTTTCCGGACATGGTGTTGTCCGAGTTCCCCGTCTCATTCGCTGTCGATCACCCGCACACTCTGGCGGTTTTCGGCAGATGCGAGAAGACGATTGAGGGTGGAAGACATTTTATCACTTACAGCGACGTCACGGCCGAGGAAGGTTTGGAGCGCCGCTTCGGCGTGAACAAGGGCCAGATATCGGTTATTCCACATGCGGCCATGGACCTCTCGCATCACATCTCAATTGAAGGAACTCTCGATCCAGGGCAGGCGAGGAGGCGGTTTGCGGTCAATCTTCTCGAGGGACATCGGAATGTTCACTGGCAGACACATCGGTACCTCAGCAATTTCAGCTTTCAGGATACCAAGTATCTGTTCTATCCTTCTCAAATTAGGCCAAACAAGAATATCGTCAATCTGATCAGGGGCTACGAAATTAGTCTGCGCAGAAAGCACCAGTACGCAAAGCTGATACTTACCGGCGATGTGAGCACAAACACCGAAATATCGAATTTCCTCCGAGCACGTCGACTTCAATACGACATCATATTTTTCAATGATGTGCCCGAGCAGATCTTGGCCGCCCTCTACCATCTTGCCGAACTTGTTATTAATCCGACGCTTTATGAAGGAGGCTTTCCGTTTACCTTCACCGAGGGCTTATCAGTGGGAACGCCTTCGATCATGAGCGACATCCCCCAGGTACGCCAAGCGATTCCCAACGAGTTAGCCGAAGAAATGTTGTTTGATCCCTACTCGCCCGAAACCATTGCGAACGCAATAGTTCACGGACTAACTCATCGGGCACGTCTGGTGGATCTGCAAATGCCCCTTTATAGAAAGATGCGCAAACGGAGTTGGAGTGATGTCGCATCAGATCACGTTGCAACGTTTTCGAAGATACGCGACGGGATTGTAAGCGCCTAGGACGGCTCACAGGAAATGCAGAAGGATTTGGCTGCCTTGTACAAGGCGATCGGCACGCAGCAGGCGTCAAATTTTGATAGTGGCGACGTCGAGTTCATTTTCTATGCAAGTCAGTTTCGGCCAAACACGACGTCATAACGCTGCGCGCGTACGAGCATCTACTCAAGCGCCGTTATATTGGTCCCAAGCTCGGTCTGACTGGCAATCCTAATTCGCTTCCCGAGATTGCTCAATTCATCCGCGACCACAATCTTCAAGACGACGTATTGTGCCTTCGTGATTTGTCTGCTCGGGAACTAGCAGCCTGCTATCGGCTCGCCGATCTTGCGGTGAGTTCAAGCCTCAGCGAAAAGGGGGGTCCGTTTACATTGACGGAAGCTCTTTCCGTGGGAACGCAGGTCGTGATGGCGCGCATAGCGGTTACCGAAGAAGCGGTGACAGATCTGGAATTGCAAGACGTCATGCTGTTCGATCCCTACGATTGGAAAGATATGGCAGTGTGGATTGAATGGGCGCTGCAGAACACGGATGGACTGCTCGAACACCAACTGAAACTCTACGAGCGGCTCGCGGAACGCTCCTGGCGGACGGTCGTCGACGAACACATCGCGATACTGGATCGTATCTCAAGTCCATCCGGTTGAATTGAACAACGCGCATGATCGACAAGATCGAAGGTTTGCGAATTTACGGGTTTGGCGGACACGCTCGCAGCATTGCCGATGTCGCGATAGCTCTAGGAATCCACCAACTCGTCTTCGCTGACGCCGATGCACGCGACGAC
>DATGVD010000472.1:0-4306 GCA_035300785.1 Pyrinomonadaceae bacterium
GATTTCCCGCAACCCGACGGCCCCATGACGGAAAGGAATTCGCCCTCTTCCACGTCGAGCGACACGCCGCGCAGGGCCGGCACATCAACCTTGCCCACGCGATATACTTTCTCGAGGTTCTCGGCTTTTAAGATCGTAGTCATCTTGAAATCAAAAACTTCTTTTCATCTTCCCGGACGTCTGCGTTGAACGGTTGGTCACTTCCAGCCGGGCGCGCAGGCCGCATCATTCGTACGCCAGGGCGTGAACCGGATCGAGATTGGCGGCGCGCACGGCCGGGTAAAACGCGCCCACTGCGCCGCCAACCAGACCAATCGCCGCCGCGGTTAATGCCCACAAGCCGCCGAACTCGAAAATCAGCCCGGTAGCCTTGTGAATGAAAAAGCCCGCGCCGGCAGCAAAGGCAAAGCCCACCACCAGACCCATGACGCTAATCAAGAGCGCTTCTCTTTCAATTTCGCTGATGATGTAGCCCCGCGACGCGCCCATGGCTTTCAGGATGCCGATCTCGCGCGTGCGTTCGGTTATGGTCGTGTACATGGCCAGCATGACCACCAACGCGCTGAGCAGGGACGCCACGCCAACCAAGACGCGCAGAAAGATGGCCAGACTGGGAATCGAAGTCTCGATGCTGGTAAAGACGTCGCGCGTGAACTGAACTTTATTACCGGGAAGCTGTTCGTCGATTCGTTTGGCAACTGCAACCTGCTCAGTTGAGTTCTTGCACTTCACCAGGATGTAAGTGCATTTGCCGGGAGTTCCCAGGACGTTCTGCATTGCCTCGATCGATAACTTAGATCGCGCGCCGGATTCCGGCGAATAGATTCCCGCCACTCGATACGGGTTGTCGCCGAACATCTTGACCGTGCTTCCTACGGGATGGTTTCGACTGGCTTTTGTCTCGTCGATTACCATTTCATCAAAGGCGCGCGGCGGATTACCTTCGATCAAACTAATCCCGTTCATCTTTGCGAAAGTGTCCCACTCGACTCCCTCAATCTGCTCCACACCGAACGCTCCGCTGGGATAAAAATCCAGAATCACCGGTGACGCGGCTTCAACTCCTTCGATTGATTTCAGCCGTTCGACGTATTTCGTATTCAAGTTTGTTGAGGCTGAGGTCAGCTCAATCGAACCCGGTCGCGTGAAAATAATCTCTGCGCGCACGTTCGAGTTGCGGCGTTGCAGGTCATTTGACATGCCGCGCGTGAGGCCGGTGAATAGCATCACCAGTATTACGCCCAGCGCTACTCCGAGCACGCTGATCGCCGAGCGCAGCGGCCGCTGCCTGATGTTTGAAACTACTATACTGTCCAATGAAGACGAGCCTCGTTTGTTAAGCTCGAAATATTAATACAGGTTCGTAAGAACGCCTAACTAACGCCTGACCGTTGGGCCTTAGGGCTGGAAAAAAGGCAGGATTGAGACCGAAGAAGACCTAGTTCTTTGCCGGAGCTGGCTTTTTCTCGGCGTCCAAATCGACTTCGCGCAGGCCCCACTTGTTCTCGAGCACAAAGACCTCGGGCGGATAGTCGTGATCCACGCTAACGGATTCCGGCGCCTGGTAAGTGATCGTGATTTTGTAATGGTCCTGGGGTCGCGTCAGGCCGACTTGCACGGGCATCAGGGCGTTACTGTCTCCGAATTTCTTTGACTCGCCATAACTGACATCGGTAATCAGAACGCCTTTTTCGTCGAAGGTTTGCTGCCGGGCGAGGCGAACGCCATTGACCCGGTCGAACCAGAAACGCCGCAGCAGGCGGGCGGAGCCGTCGTTGCCGGGCTGCAGCTCGTCCAGCAGGTAATAACCGCGCACGACCCGCTTGGTGCTTTGCGGCGCCGGATCTTTTTCCGATTGATAGAACTCACTCTGCGCATACATCAAACCAGGCGCGTGCAAGTCGATCGGACGGATCATCAGTGCATCAGTCAGATGCTGGGGCCGCAAATTGGAAAGCGCACTGACCGCCTGGGCTTCTGTATCTGCTTTTCCTTTTTTGGTTTCACTGCCCTCGCCGTCCGTCTCGAGCTTGGCATAGATCGCCTGATTGGTGCCGCGCACAAAGCGGTGATACTTTTCGTCGCCCTTGAGGATCGCAATTCTGAAATGCTCGCCGTCTGAAGTCATCTGCGCCACTTCCGTTGCAAACGGGCCTTGCACGACGAGATAGACCTTGGCTGGGCGCTGCAAGGTTATCGAGCCTTCAGCCGTGCGGTATTTCTCGGAAATGCCGGACGTGGCAAACGACGTGTCTTCAAACTGGATATCAACTCTGGCGTGAATGGAACGGGCCGCGACCAGACGATTGACTTCAGAGACAAGCTGCGCGGTGTTTGCGTCAGACAGTGGCGCGAGGAGCTTCTCGACCGCGACCGGTTTGTGAACCAGGTGGCAAGACGTCGCTGTTAGCAGGACGACCGCCAGGGCCATTGCCAGCCGCGCGCTGGCGGCCACTCGACGAGCTCTAGGATTTATCATCAACGATTGCAATCAGGGCTGCTGCCAGGGCATGCGCCGGCGCGACTTAAATCAGCTCTGTTCCGGGCCGACTCACGCTAACAAAGCAGGTTCGACATTGTCAAAGGCACGATGTGGGAGAGTCCTGGTGGGCGAGGCAACGCGCGCAAGCGAGCAGAAACAGCAACGCGGCGATGTGAATCACTTCAGCATCGCCGCGTTTTAATGGCCTGAGCACGCCCTCCCCCAATGGCGCGAACAGGTTTACGGGTTGCCCGCGTTCGCCGTGCTGCTAACCGACAGATTGAACGTGGTACCGCTTTCCAAAAGCAGATTGCCGCCCGTCAGGCTGAGCGTCGAGCCGCCTGCCGCCGAAGGGTTGCTGGACTGGGTGATTTGAAGTCCTCGCAGGGTTCCGCCCAGGTTGCCGGTAGTGTTTGCCGTCGCGTTCGTGGTCGCGCCCACAGTGCTTCCCACCGCCGTCGTAGCGCCACCCGCAACGTTACCGGCGGTTGACGTGGTCGTGTTTACGACGCCGCCAACTGTGTTGCCCACGCCACCGAGCAGCCCGCCACCGCCGCGTTGTCCGCTGCCGGCGCTTGTACTCGAGCGCGACGACGAAGACGAACTAGTCATGGTCTGCGACCCGAACATCTCATCGCTCGCGGCCGATTGTGCCCGTGCATGTGCCTGAGTAATCGACATGATCGTGGCGGTGATCGGAACATCCATCGAACCATTTTGCAGCCGATCAAAGGCGATGCCGATGACCGATTCGTTGTCGCTCCTGGTTCGCTGCTGCACATCGGTGACGTGGCCAATCAGACGCGAGCCTTTCGGCACCACCACTTCGCCGTTTTGTCTAACAGCCTGAGTGGTCTTCATTACCACGCGATCACCGGCCTTTGCGTGCCGTGCGTCCAGAGTGTTTTCGAGTTGAGCAGCCAGCTGCGTGCCCGACTGAAGATTCACCTGTCGTCCCTGTTTCGATGCCGAGGTTGTGTTGCTCGCGCTTGTGCGTCCACGAGTTTCCGTGGTTTGCGCCAGCGCCGCACCCGTCGTGGCTATCGCCAATGAAATTGTCAGAAGGATTTTCTTCATAACCCACCAATTCTCCTGCGCCGCTCCGGCGCGTTAAGCCGCCAGTCCCAATTGGGGCAAGCGGGCAAGCCAGACTCGAGGAGAGCAAATGTCGTCGGGGTAGGTTATCTATTACTTCCGCCCAGGGCGCTGGGTTCTCGCTCTGTCACGCGGTTGATGCGGGCGATTCTGAGGACAGTTGCCGTCCCTGGGGCTAAGATTTGATTACATTTTGGTTGTGACTGGCGCGGCAATCACGCAAAGATAGACTGGGTCGGGTGCGCGAAAAGCGGGGAGAGAGCCGACCAAAGAATTCACGGTCAGCTGGCCCTGAAGGTCAGCGACAATTCGTGTGTTCACATCCACAGCCGATTTCCATCACGTGTGATTTCTCGGCTTCTTTGCAGTATTCGCTACAGAACTTGCTGCCTTGTTCGGGCGGACAATCACACGGTCCGTGTGCGCACTTGCCGGTTGTTTCTTCAGACATGAGAGCGAACCTCCTACTCAAACTTGCGGGCCCTTTAGTTGTTTGGGATGCCGTGGCCTCATGCTAAGCCGCATTGAGGGCAAGGTCAAGCGCGCGATCTATTTCAATAAGCCCGAGAGCCAATGCATGATGTTCAGAGCTAGCTGTCGATTGTCGATGCCGGGACGATTCATGCCGAACGGCATGTGATTCGGCCCGCCCAGTTGCGCGGATAGCATCGCCGCTTCGCCGAGCACTACTGCGCGACCGGAGCCAAACCCGAATGCGATTCCCTGCGC
>DATGVD010000473.1:0-6253 GCA_035300785.1 Pyrinomonadaceae bacterium
TTTATCAGCCGAAACATCCGACCGCGGCGGAGTTGAAATCAAGCTGACTTCTTTTGAGCCGGATGACCTCATCTCAAGATCTCCAGGAACAGTTCGGCAGTATCGACATCTACCTGTTTGACCAACTCCTCAAGGGTCGAATCACTTCTGAGATGCGCGTGATTGATGCCGGCTGTGGCGGCGGGCGAAATCTCATCTATTTCTTCAGAAGCGGATTCAATACGAGCGGTGTCGATCAATCGAGCGAGGCAATTGCGGAGATTCGATCGCTGGCCGCGCAGCTCGCGCCTCATCTGCCGCCGGATAACTTTCGCGTCGAGGCCATTGACCAGATGTCGTTCGGCGACGAGAGCTTTGACGTGGTGGTCAGCAGCGCGGTGCTTCACTTTGCCCGAGACGAAGCGCATTGGCGTGCGATGGTCCAGGAGATGTGGCGGGTACTGAAGCCGGGCGGGATCTTCTTTGCTCGGTTGGCCTCGACTATTGGAATGGAAGATAAGATCAGACAGATCGCAGGGAGACGCTATCATCTCCCCGATGGCAGCGACCGCTTCCTGGTCGATGAAGGGATGTTGTTGGCGACCACGAAAGACCTCGGGGGAGAATGGCTCGAGCCGCTCAAGACCGTCGTGGTCCAAAACCTGCGCTCGATGTCGACTTGGGTCCTGCGGAAGAGATAGATGGGAGCAAAACGATACTAATTTTCGTGAGTTTTCGTGTGATTTAGTAGATCGCCTGCCGTGGGCAAAGATACGATCCACGAAATCACACGAAGCCGCACGAAAGGAACTTTTGTAAAGTTAATTGGTCACGGAGACTGGTTTCCAACAAGGTCGCGAAGCGAGAATAAGAATGGACTGAATCATTCAGTCAGCCGGGCATCCATCACACTCACTCATCATTGGATGGTTTTGATCGCAATTGTTTGATCCGCGAACGTCGGGCCTTTGCCTCCAGAGTGCGATTCTTTGCGCTGCGCGGCACGCGCGTGGGCACGCGTTTGGCCGGCCGGTAGTTCAGTTTCTCGATCTTGTCGCGCAGTTTCTTCAGACACAGCGACTTGTTTTGATGTTGGCTGCGCTGCTGCTGCGAAGTGACTACCACGCCCGAAGGAAGATGTCTGAGACGAACGGCGCTCTCTGTCTTGTTGACGTGCTGGCCACCGGGGCCACTCGATCGAAACGTGTCGACCTCGCACTCGCGCAGCAGGTCTTCGTCGGATGCCGGCAATGAGATCATGTCTGCTTCGTGATCGAGATCGTGGACTTCGCACTCATGATACTCCACCGCGATTGTCGTCTACAGCCGACTTGACCAGTTCTTAGTGCGACGGCTCGGGCGTTGTGATCCTGTATACTCTTTTCATGAATAAGCGTGCGAAGAAGCGTTTGAAGGAAGCCATCGAGAAGGATCGGGTGGAACGGACCATGACACGTCAGGAGCCGAGCCCTTCTGCTCCGAAAGATCTCCGAAATCCAAGGGGCTTTCTGCCGAAGCCTGCCAAGAAGCGAGGCTAGTCCGTTGGTTTTGGGGTCCTTGTGGGCATTGAGTTGAGGACGCATAACCTTGCCGGACCAGCCCGGATTGTATGACCGCCAGAACATCGATTGCGATCTTCGGATCTCGGGATGTAGATCGCGATACGGCGCGCACTCTGTTTGAGCAGCATCTCGCGTCGTTCGGGGATCAAGGCCGGACCTGGCTCGTTGGAGGTGCTCGTGGGATCGACGAATGGGCCATGGAGTGGTTGCTGGAACGCGGAGAAGTTTGTTGGGCTGTGGTTCCCCACACGCGGTTTGACCAGCCAAAGTCGATTCAGTCCCGGCTTGAGCGGGCAGACCGATTGATCGAGTTGCAACTTCCCGGGCGGAAGAGCGCCCGCGCTTTTCGCAATCGCTATATGGTTGATCTCTGCGGGATCGTGATCGGCTTTCGATCTGGAAAGGGAAGCGGAACCCAGGCGATCCTGAAATATGCCCTGCGCAATCAGAGAGAGGTCCATGCTATTCCGGTGTTGACGACCATCGACGATGGGCAGCGCCCGGCGGAGGTGGAACTGGCAAGAGGCTGGCCGCGGTAACAAGTTATCGAATTACGCACACCTACACTCCCAGGGAGCTTCTCTTCCACTCGATCTTGATCTATAAACACTGCGCGCCGAAGGGCGCTTAACTCGATACGCAATGGAGAAAGTCCACTGATGATTAAAAAGAGCGTTCATGCGTTTGTCTGCTTCGTGACAATCGTTTTCATCCTGTCGTTGCTGTGCTCGCCATCCATTGCCCAGACTTTACCCAGCGAAACGCCCGAAAAGTTTACGCCGACCAACGACGGGTTCGAGTATGTTCGCCGCGAGGTGATGATCCCGATGCGCGACGGCGTGAAGCTGCACACGGTCATCCTCGTTCCGAAGGGCGCAAAGAACGCGCCGATCCTGCTGACGCGCACACCGTACAACGCGACTGAACTCACGAGTCACGCAGCCAGCTCGCACCTTGGTCCGATCCTCAACGGCTATGACAATGCCACCGAAGTGATCGTCGAAGGCGGTTACATTCGCGTCGTCTCCGACGTGCGCGGCAAATACGGCTCGGAGGGCGACTATGTCATGAACCGGCCGCTTCGCGGACCGTTGAACCCGACGCCGGTCGATCACGCGACCGACACTTATGACACGATCGACTGGCTGGTGAAAAACATTCCCGAGACCAACGGCAAAGTCGGCATCCTCGGTATCTCCTACGATGGGTTTCTGCCTTTGATGGCCCTGGTCAATCCGCATCCGGCTTTAAAGGTTTCAGTGCCGATGAATCCGATGGTCGACGGTTGGATGGGCGATGACTGGTTTCACAACGGCGCGTTCCGGCAGCAGAACATGCCTTACATTTATGAGCAGGACGGGTCGCGCACGAACGATTTCAAATGGTGGGCCAGCCACTTTGATGACTATGACATGTTCATGCAGGCCGGCTCGGCGGGCGAGTTGGGACGACGGCGCGGACTGGAGCAGACCGGTTTCTGGCGAAAGCTGCTCGAGCATCCTTCTTACGACGCGTTCTGGCGCGAGCAAGCCGTCGACAAGCTCCTCGCAAAGGAACCGCTCAAGGTGCCGGTAATGCTGGTCGATAGTCTCTGGGATCAGGAAGACATCTACGGTGCGATCGCGGTGTATAAAGCGATCGAGCCTAAGGACACGAAGAACGACAAAGTGTTTCTGGTGATGGGTCCCTGGCATCACGGCCAGGAGATCGGCGATGGCAGCAAACTTGGGGCGCTAAAATTCAACAGCGATACGGGACTCTATTTTCGCCAGCAGATTCTGCGACCGTTCCTCGATCATTATCTGAAGGATGCTGCGCCGCCGGCGAACGTCGCTCCCGTGACGGCGTTTGAAACCGGGACGAACATCTGGCGGCGACTGCCCGCGTGGCCGCTTGGTTGCGAGAGCGGCTGCGCGATCCATCCGACTCCGCTCTATCTGGGTGCCAACCTGAAACTAAGCTTCACAGCGCCGAAGTCCGGAGATGCGGCGTTTGAAGAATACGTTTCGGATCCCGCGAAGCCGGTGCCGTTTCGCGCGCGGCCCATTCAACCGACAGGCTACGACACGTGCGCGCAGTGGCCGTGCTGGCTCGTCGACGATCAGCGCGAAGCGTCGGGCCGACCTGATGTCCTGGCGTTCGATTCCGATGTTTTGACGACGCCGACGAAGATTAGCGGGCAGCCGGTGGTGAACTTGATCGCTTCGACCAGCGGAACCGATTCCGATTGGGTCGTTAAGGTGATCGACGTCTACCCGGATGAAGTCGCGGGCGACGCGAAGATGGGCGGCTATCAACTCGCCGTCTCAATGGACATCTTCCGCGGCCGCTATCGCGAAAGTCTGGAAACACCGAAATCGATCAGGGCGAACGAGCCGCTCCTCTATCATTGGCTCTTGCCGACAGGTAACCACGTCTTCCTGCCGGGCCACCGGATCATGGTGCAGGTGCAGTCGAGTTGGTTTCCGCTCTACGATCGCAACCCGCAGACATTCGTGCCAAACATCTTCTGGGCCAAACCGGAAGATTATCGCAAGGCGACGCAGCGCATTTATCACGCGCCCGGCCAGATGAGTTTTGTGGAATTGCCGATAGTCACGAATCGGTGACAATGGTTGGCGATGCAATCTCACCAATCCACGTTGCAGCAGATTATTGCCGAACGAAACAGTCCGGCGGGCACACAGGGAGGCCTGTCCGTTCTCTTCACGGGCCCAAACGCTGCCGCGAAGAGGGCGGCGGTGGAAGAGATTGCCTCCGCGTTAGGACAGAACGTTCACCGCATCGATCTGAGTAGGACTGTGACTAAGTACATCAGCGAGACCGAAAAGAACCTGAATCAGGTTTTTGAGACCGCGGCATCGAAGAAAGCGATTCTTTTCCTTGACGAAGCTGAAGCCTTGTTCGGCAAGCGTACCGAGGTGAAGGATGCTCACGACCGATTTGTCGACCTCGAGATTAGCTACCTGCTTCAGCGCCTCGAAACCTTTCAAGGGATCGCCATCCTTTCGACCAACACACGCCCGCAGATTGACGGTGCATTGTCGCGACAGTTTAGCTTTATCGTTGAGTATTGCTAGAACTGATCGGTGCGTAACCTTTCTCTCCCGCGACAGTTTATATACATTGAAAAGCGATGGCCGGCAGCGAACCTGCACAGAACATTCGCCCCAGTAAGGAGAGGGAGGCGAAAGAGCGGCGCCTGATCGAAGCGGCGCAGAGCGATCCCGCGCGCTTTGGCGAAGTTTACGAAAGCTACTTCGCGTTGGTGTACGCCTACGTCACGCGCCGAGTGCGCAACCGCGATGAAGCTGAGGACTTAACCGCGGAAGTCTTTCGCAAGGCGCTCGCGAGTCTGCCGCGTTTCAAATGGCGCGGCGCGCCTTTCGCGGTGTGGCTATTCCGGATAGCGTCGAACATGATCGCCGATAGATCGAAACGCGTGGCCAGGGAAGTGTCGCTCGATGAAGCGGGAGCGACCGAGCGAGGCAGCCGCGCGCAAATAAGCAAGGGCGCTGATACATCCCAGCAAAAAGATTTGGAAGACAGCGAGCGGCTGGCGCTTTTGTTCCGACTGGTCGATGACCTGGCCGAAGATCAGGGCCGCGTTCTGGTAATGCGCTTTGCCGAAGAGAAGAGCATCCGCGAGATCGCGGAGGCGCTCGGTCGCAGCGAAGGCGCGGTGAAGCAGTTGCAGTTCCGGGCTTTGGAGAATCTGCGGATGAAACTTCACCACAGAGGACACAGAGAAGAGCAATGAGAAACCGTGCGGAAGTGAATCATGACTGAAGTAGCACTGATAGAAAAACTCGATCAGGCGATTGAGGCGATGCTCCGGCATCCGGACGCGCCGTCCGGTGCGGCCCCGGAGATTGTTGAATTGCTGGCCATCGCGGCAGAGCTGCGCGATTTGCCGCGCAAAGATTTCAAGACGCGTTTGAAGAATGAGTTGGAAAGGGAAACGACGATGAGTAAAACAGCAGCAAGTAAAGGCGCAGACAAGCCGGCGCAGTCCAAAATTCGCGAAGGATTCCGCACCGTGACACCGTACTTAACCGTGCCCGACACGCACCGTGAGATTGAATTCATAACGAAGGCGTTTGGCGCTGAGGGCCGGATCTACGGCCTTGGATCAGCCGGCGGTTTTCATGCGGAATACAGGATTGGTGACTCGATGTTGATGATCGGCGGCGGCGGCAAAGGTTCGAATTGGAAAGGCTCGCCGGCGCCCGGGTCGCTTCATCTCTATGTCGAAGATGTGGATGCCGTTTACGAGCGAGCCATGCAAGCCGGTGCGACTTCGTTAATGCCGCCGACGGATCAGGAATATGGTGATCGCGACGCCTCCATTTCTGATGTCGCCGGCAACCACTGGTACATCGGCACTCACAAAGGCGCGCGCTATCTGCCCGAAGACACGCACAACCTGATGCCGTATCTGCATCCGACCGGCGCGCCGAAGATGATTGAGTTTCTGAAGCAGGCATTCGACGCGGAAGAAATCTCCGTTCATCAAGCGCCGGATGGGACGATTCCTCACGCCAAAGTGAGGATTGGCGCTTCCATCGTGGAGATGGGCGAAGCCCACGCGCAGTGGAAACCCATGCCAATGACGTTCATGCTTTATGTCGAAGATTGTGACAAGTGGTACGCCCGCGCGATGAAAGCCGAGGGCGCGGTTTCTGCCGGCGAGCCCGCGGATGCGCCTTACG
>DATGVD010000474.1:0-9693 GCA_035300785.1 Pyrinomonadaceae bacterium
CATTCGCCTTTGTATTGAGCACGCGCAGGAAATTCATCTGTTGCTCACCGATGTCGTGATGCCCGGCGCCGGCGGCAAAGAGGTTGCCGACCGTTTGGGTTCGCTGCGCCCGGGGATCAAGGTGCTGTTCATGTCCGGCTATACCGACGAAGCCATCGTTCACCACGGCGTGTTGGATTCGAATGTGAAGTTCATCCAGAAGCCGTTCTCGCCGGCCGCGCTCGCCAGAAAAGTGCGCGAAGTGCTCGACTCAAACGGGACTGGGCCGAGCGAATAGCATTCTCCCTTCTCCCTTTGGGAGAAGAGATGGGGATGAGGGTCATAGGGCGCGGCGCCGACGTAAATCCCCGCCCCTCTCCCAAAAGGGAGAGGGAGGGCTTGAAAGAGGCGACAAGATTCATGTCAGTTGAAACGTCGAAAAAGCGGCCGGCAATTCTGATCATCGACGACGATGAGCAGGTGCGGAATCTGCTCAGGGAAATTTTGGGTGACGGGAAAGATTGTGCGTTAGCTGGATCGGCCGAAGACGCGCTGGCCCTGCTGAGCACTGAGAGTTTCAATCTCGTGATTAGCGACATCAACATGGGAGGAATCAGCGGACTTGAACTGGTTCCGCGGGTACTCGAGAAAACGCCCGACACCGTAGTCGTCATGATTAGCGGACAGCAGACTATCGACTATGCAATCGAGTCCATGCGCGCCGGCGCGTTTGATTACATCACCAAGCCCCTGGACATTCGTCAGATCCATGCCGCCGTGCGGCGCGCGCTCGAGCATCACGAGTTACTTCGGGAAAAGCGGCGGCATGAGAATCATCTGGAGGACCTGGTCAAAGAGCGAACCGCCGAAGTCGAACACCTCGCGTACTACGATCGCCTTACCGATCTTCCCAACCGAGTTTTGTTTGCCGATCGTTGCGCGCAGGCGTTGGCGATTGCTCAGCGTAATCAACACCAGGTCGGCGTCTTGCTGGTATCGCTTGACCGCTTCGAAAAGATCAACGACACCTTGGGCCACGATGCCGGCGATGTCGTGCTGACCGAGGCTGCGGCCCGACTGCGGAATTGTGTGGGCGAAGGCGACACGGCGGCGCGATCGGATGGCGACGAGTTTGCTTTGTTGCTGACCCAGGTCAGCGAAGCCGGAGACCTGGCCGATATTTCTCTCTCGATCACCGAAGCGTTCAAACCGCCGTTTCAATTGGGGCGGCAGGAGGTTTACGTTACCGTCAGCATCGGGATCGGCGTCTTCCCGCTCAATGGCGCAGACCACTCCACGATTCTCCGGAATGCCGGCGCGGCGCTTTATCGAGCGAAGAAACAGGGTGGAAACAATTGCCAGTTCTATGCCGCCGATATGAATGCGCAATCGCTCAAGCGTCTCGCGCTGGAGACCAGCATGCGCCGAGCGATCGAAAACGACGAGTTCATCACTTATTACCAGCCGGTGGTGAATTTAGCCTCAGGTGAAGTGGCCGGAGCTGAGGCTCTGGTGCGCTGGTGCCACCCTGAATTCGGCGTGCTGCCACCAGCAAAGTTCATCGGTCTGGCCGAAGACACCGGAATGATTGTGGACATCGGCAATTTCGTCCTGCGCACCGCTTGCGCTCAGACGCGCGCGTGGCACGACCGGGGATTCGGCCGCTTGCGGATCGCGGTGAACGTTTCGGCCCGTCACTTTCAACAAGCGAATTTCTTCGAGCGAGTGGTGCAGACCCTTACGGAGACCAGACTCGATCCGGTTTGTCTGGAACTGGAACTGACTGAGACTTCGATCATGGAGAACCCGGAAGCGGCTGCGGAGCTGCTGACGGAGATCAGAGACCTGGGAGCGCGGGTAGCTATCGATGATTTTGGCACCGGCTATTCGTCGCTAAGTTACTTGAAACGCCTGCCGATCGATACGGTGAAGCTGGATCGCTCGTTTGTAAAAGGCGCAACCAGCCATCCCGACGATGCGGCGCTGGTAATGGCAATCATCACTCTGGCGCACAACCTGGGACTCAAGGTGATCGCCGAAGGGGTGGAAACTGACGAGCAAATGAATTTTCTGCGGCTGCTGAGATGCGACGAGGCGCAGGGCTACCTTTTCAGCAAGCCCGTGCCGGCCGGCGTCTTTGAGTCCACGCTGACCCCGGGACCACAACGGAAGCTCTGCTTTCGAGCCCGGAGTTCGCGGCCGGATCTAAACGACTACTCGAACGTAGTAAGCCTGGCTTCTAAGCCGATACGTTCTTCTGGAGGATGATGGACCAAACTTTACACGCGCTGGTAATTGACGACGAGCAGCAGGTGCGCGACTTTGTCTGCACCGTGCTGGCCGGTGACGGTTGGGAAGTAAGTCGAGCCGCGTCCGCCGAAGCTGCGTTTGAAATGGTGAGCCAGAAAAGCTGGGCCATCGTTTTTTGCGATGTGATGCTGGGCGGGGCGGACGGCTTTGCGGTGCTGCGACGCTTTAAGGCGGAGTTGCCGGACGCCAAAGTCGTCTTGATGACCGGACACGGCAGTGCTGCCGGCGCGCTGGACGCGACGGCCTTTGGCGCTTACGACTATCTGCTGAAGCCTTTCGGCGCCGAGGAATTGCAATCGTTGTCGGCCGCGCTGCGCGAGCAGCTCATCAGCCGGCCGCAGCGGCTCTCCGGCCGCCGGCGCGGCAGCGCGCATGGTTCCAATATCGACCTGGTGGGTCGCAGTCATGCGTTCATAGAGGTAATGAAGCAAGTCGGCCGCGTCGCGGCGACCAGCTTGCCCGTGTTCCTGACCGGCGAGTCTGGAACCGGAAAAGAATTGGTGGCCGCGGCACTACATCAACACAGCGGCCGGGCCGACAAAACTTTCGTCGCGGTAAATTGCGGCGCGATTCCCGCGGAATTGATCGAGTCGGAACTGTTTGGCCATACCAAGGGATCTTTTACCGGAGCAGACCGCGATCGTCGCGGCCTCTGGGAAGAAGCCGATGGCGGCACGGTCTTCCTGGACGAGATTACCGAAACCACCCAATCGTTTCAGGTGAAGTTGCTGCGCGTGTTGCAGCAACGCGAGATTCGCCGTGTCGGTTCCAACCAGACCCGCCGCGTTGACGTGCGGGTGATCGCGGCCAGCAACCGCGACGTTGACGAGGAAGTCAAAGCCGGACGCTTTCGCAACGATCTGTTCTATCGCTTGAATGCGGTATCGATCATGCTGCCGCCATTGCGCGAACGGCGCGAAGATATTCCGCCTCTGGCTCAGGCCTTTGCGGATCGGGTCTATTCCTTGAGCCCGGCGGTTCGGTTTTCGCCCGAGGCTGTGACCCTGCTCGATCAATATCCATGGCCGGGAAACATTCGCGAGCTTGAGAACGCAGTAGTCCGCGCCGCCGCGATGTGTGATGGAATGATCCGAGTCCAGGATTTGCCGGAACGCATTCGCAATTATCGCGACGCGCACCTGGCCCAGGACGAGCCGGACAAGCCGGCGGATGGACCAGCGGTAGACCCGGAAGAATGGCCGCTGCTGTCGGCGGTCGAAGGGCGCTATGTCGCTCGGGTATTGATCCACACCGCGGGCAACAAGCAGGCGGCCGCTCGTGTGCTCGGTGTCGATCGCAAGACGCTCGACCGCATGATTAAGCGCCACCAGATAAGTTTCGAAAGACGTTCCCTGCAGAAGCCGAACGGCTTTGTGCCGAACAGCTCCGCAGCCAGCGATGGCGAGGCGAACTAGCATCGACGGTTGGTTTTGCCACAGCCAAAACGCCACACCTCCCCAGCTCTTAAACCCTCGGGTTTTGTAAGGCAGTGGTGAATTCGCAGTAAGGCGCGCTTTTAAGGCGGTCTGCTCAGCCGCGCTCACGGTGTTAAAGCGGCACATCCTTTGCTCAGGGATTTGCCGACAAGATCCGCGATCTCCGATCGCGGTCGAGACTGGCGGCGTGGATCCACTTTGTTGCTTCAAGCACGCCGCTCAATACCTCCCGGCCCCAAACTTCGCTGCTCTCTCTCTAAGACATTGCATCCGGTCAAGAGACTCTTCTCTTAACCTCGATCAGATCGAACTGACGTGCAGGCAGAAAGCTTTAGGGGCTGACTGGTCAACTCCAACTATCTCTTCCGAAGCTACCTTCCGACGTTTGTGTTTCAGAGGATCGAGGAAAACAATGTCCATTCATAATAAGAAACCTCCGGGTGCGAACGCTTGCCAGCTTGCGCCGGATACAATTCTACAAAGCCGTTATCGTGTCGTTCGTCACCTGGGAAGCGGTGGGATGGGCGCGGTCTACGAAGCTATTGACCTCCGGCTGGGCCACACCGTCGCGCTTAAGCAAGCACTGACCTCGGATGAAGAACTCTGGAGACAGTTCGAACGTGAAGCCCGCCTGATGGCCGGGCTGAATCATCCGGTGTTGCCGCGCGTCAGCGACTACTTTACCGAGGGCCATCGCGCGTTTTTCGTGATGCAGTTTGTTGAGGGTCAGGATCTGGCTGAAATCATCGTGCAACAACCCGGACCGTTTCCGCGCCACGCCGTGGTCGCCTGGGCCGATCAATTACTGGACGCGCTCATCTATCTGCATTCGCGTGAACGGCAGGTCATTCATCGTGATATCAAGCCGCACAATCTTAAAATTACTCCGATGGGCAAAATCGTTTTGCTCGATTTTGGTCTGGCAAAGACGCAAATTGCGAACTCTGCCGACGCTGCATCGAGCACCAGCGTTTTTGGCTATACGCCGCGTTATGCTCCGCTGGAGCAGATTCAGGATCTCGGTACGACGCCGCAGAGCGACATCTACGCGCTGGGGGCGACGCTCTATCATTTGCTCACCGGCGTCAAACCGCCTGATGCGCTGGCGCGAGCTGCGGCCCTGGTGAGCGCCAAACCGAGTCCGCTCAGACCGGCAAATGAAGTCAACTTTGCGGTGGGTTCGGAACTCGCCGCGATCCTCGATCGCGCGATGGCGCAGAATCCTGATGAGCGCTACGGCAGCGCCACGGAGTTTCGCGAAGCGCTTCGCCGGGTTGGCCGGGTTGACGGTGTGCCGGAAGTGGAGCTGGTAGTGCACGACGCTCCGATTGAGGCGTCGGTGGTCGAAATTGTAGAAACGGGTGATACCACTCTGGTAGCGTCGTCGGTGCGGACGAGGGCAACCGGCCGGCTGGGCTCGCCTGCGCTCGCCGTGTTATTCGTAATCATGCTCGTAGCCTTTGGCGCTTTCTGTCGCTATTACCCGTGGAAGGTTCCGCTGCCTGAGCGCGCAGAGATTTCAGCACATCAATTACCAAACTTAAGCGAGTCTGCGATTCAAGGCGCCCGGGTGGGAACGATGGCGGCGCGCAAAGGCCGACCCTGAGCAAACGATCTGGCGCGATCTAGTCAGGTTTAGCATTCGTCAAGGTATCCTTCGTTTCGGCTGGCTTGGCGTTCACGCGTCGTGCGACATCTACTTTCGGCCAGAGGCTGGGCTACCAACTCACGCGCAACATCACCACACCGTGGCCCGGCACGGATACCGTATAGTCCGGCCCCCGCGACTCGATATCCTGATGCAACCAAAGATCTCGCACGCGGGTCCTGGTAATACCAAGGTCCGCCCAGCGTACGGTCATCTTCGCTTCGTCCTTCGCCCGGTTAAAGAGCGCCACAGCCTGGGCCTTACCAGAAAGAGATCTTGTCCAGATCTCCTGATCGCCGGACTTCCAGACCTCCTTGCCTTGCTTGCCGTCTTTGTCCTGATCAATCGCGATCACTTCGCGGTTCGTTAGAAT
Organism: Pyrinomonadaceae bacterium; assembly: GCA_035300785.1. Classification (GTDB taxonomy): domain Bacteria; phylum Acidobacteriota; class Blastocatellia; order Pyrinomonadales; family Pyrinomonadaceae; genus UBA11740. The sequence continues at coordinate 5,747 of DATGVD010000474.1, forward strand.
CTCCAGGATTGCCGGACTCATGCTGCGCAGATCGTTCCCGGCCAACAGCGGAGCGGCCAGCATGGCCCAGAGACTCATGTGCGTCTTGTATTCGGTTTCGCTCATGGCGCCGTTCCCGATCTCAAGCATGTCCGGATCATTCCAGTGACCCGGCCGGGCCCACTGCGCGAGATCATTCTGCCCAAAACCAATCCGGGACATTGAATCCCAGGCGTCGCGGATGTCGCCGGTGGTGCGCCAGAGGTTGCCGCCCACGTCGGAACCCCATTTCCAAACGTCCAGCCGACCGTACTGACAGAGGCTGTAAACGATGGGACGCCTGGACGCTTGCAGTGCCTCGCCCATTTTCTGATAAACGGCCGGCATCTCTTCGTCCGTATACAGCGTGCGCGCGCCGCACCAGTCGTATTTCAAGTAATCGATTCCCCAGGCGGCATAGGTGCGAGCGTCCTGCTCTTCATGGCCGTAACTGCCTTCGTAGCCCGCGCAAGTGTTAGGTCCGGGCGAAGAATAAATGCCCAGCTTCAATCCCTTCCTGTGCACATAATCGGCGAGCGCCTTCATGTCGGGAAATTTCTTGTTCGTCAGAATATTTCCCGACGAGTCACGACCACCTTCCCAGGTATCGTCAATGTTGATGTAAAGGTAACCCGCCGCTTTCATTCCATTGCCGGCCATCGCATCGGCGATGCTGCGGACCGTGGCGTCGTCAACTCGAGATGCGAATTTGTTCCAACTGTTCCAACCCATGGGCGGCGTTCGCGCGAGGCCGTTGTCGGGAACTTTATGAAGCGCCGGCAACGGGAGTCGCGCGGGCAGCGCGCCTTCACCGGCCGGCGCGCGCACCGCCACCATCTCGGTAGGTTTATCAGTGGGCCGGCGGCGTGTCGAGATATGCAATTGATCGCCGGCCAACTTGCCCTCGTATTGGACCTTGCGGTCGGTCTTGCCGTCCCTCATCGTTCCGGTGATCGTAAAACCGTCGGCGCCGCCGGTGCTCTCGGTGATGAGATAGTAAAACTGCGTCACGCGGATTGAGCCCGTGAGGCGTTGACCGTCTTGTTTCAGATTCAAATACGTCGTTCGGAAAGTGCCGTCCGCATTTGGCGTCCGTACGACCCAATTGCCTGTCAGTTGGTCGTTCGGTTGTTGCGCCGTCGCCAAAGCGACGAAGAGACTTGTGAGTAAGGACAGAACCACCGTAAATCCGGCCGTGCCCCGGAAGCGATGACATGGTTGCCGCTTAGTTTCCGTCATTGAAAAACGTCTCCCTCCAGTGTGCTTATCGAGCAGCGCGACGGATAACTACGTCCGGGTCAGTACTCAACCGAAAATCTGAACACCGTTTCGTGCTCGTACCGCTGCGCGCGTTTCAAAATCGTCGTTGGAAAAGAAGGCTGGTTCGGCGAGTCAGGAAAGTGCTGGGTCTCAAAGCAACAGCCTGCATGCTTGCCGTAAGCTCGGCCACCCCTTCCAATGATGCTGCCGTCCAGGTAATTACCTGAGTAAAACTGTATTCCTGGCTGGGTTGTGAAAACCTCCAGCACTCTTCCGGTCACCGGTTCATGGATCTTAGCGGCCGGCTTTAGTGCATTGCCGTTCCCTCTCAAAATGAAATTGTGATCGTATCCTCCAGCGAGTTCTAACTGCTCGTAGTTCTGATCAATACGCGCGCCGATCGAGTTCGAACGGGTGAAGTCCAGCGGAGTATTGCTGACGTCTCTTAGTTCGCCGGTTGGAATCAATCCCTTGTCAACCGGCGTAAACTGATCGGCGTTGAGTAGTAGCTCATGCCCCAGAACCGTACCATCTCCGGCGAGATTGAAGTATGAATGGTTCGTCAAATTCACCACTGTGTCTTTGTCGGTAGCGGCGAAATACTTAATCCGCAGCTCGTTTTTCTCCGTCAGCACGTAAGTTACTCTTGCCTGCAAATTTCCGGGATAGCCTTCCTCTCCATCTTTACTCACGTAATCCAGCTCCAGACCCACGCCGTCCCCGCCGTTAATTGCCCTCGCCTCCCAAACCACCTTGTCGAACCCTCTGATTCCTCCGTGCAGGTGATTCTCTCCATTGTTTTGGGTCAGAGAATAGACTGAGCCATTCAACCTGAATCTTCCCCCGGCAATCCGGTTGGCGTGACGTCCGATGATCGCGCCGAAATACCTGGACCTCCTCACATACCCTTCGAGGGTGTCGTGTCCCAGCACGACATCACTAACTCTCCCGATTCGGTCGGGTACTCTGATGGACGTAATGATGCCGCCATAGTTCGTGATCTTAACTTCCATTCCGCGACCATTGTTAAGAGTGAACAGTTCCACTCTTTTGCCGTCGGTGGTTGTGCCGAATTGCTCTTTGCTTAGTTTCACTTTCCGTTCTTTCTCAAAGCCGCTTCAGATTCTAATCACGCTTTCTTCAAAGACGCCGCCGCTGGCGAAGGTTGTTACATTCCAACCTGACATGTGAGCTCCTCAGAGCAGCCGATTGAGTTCCGGCGCGCGCATCGCCTCAAAACTGTTGGCGCCTCACTTTCTTGATATTGGTATCCGGCAGCGGTTGGCTCTGTTGGATTGAAAAGTCCTCGACATCCTTCAGAACGAAGCTCGGCGTATCCTTTGCGTGCATGGTCTTGACATGCCGCAGGTCCGCGGCCTTCACGTCTGACAGGATGAAAGCCGAACGGGCATCGTCTTTCAGATAGCCTACTTCAACATCCCTCAGCTCGATTCCTCTGACGTGACGAATGAAGAATCCGTACGCGGGGGTCTCGCCAAACATCGCGGGCTCCGGATAGGCGTCCTCTTTTTCTGATGGATCCAGCGCTGCCTGTTCTTTCGTCCCTCCGCCTTTGTAATAAATGCGGATGTGGTCAAGCGTCAGATCTTCGATGTCATGCCCGGGTACTCCACTGATGATCGAGGCGTATTTCGGTTCGGCGTTATAGACGATCACGTTGCTGATGCTCACGCGTCTCAGTGCGCCAACCGGCGCGCCCTTGGGACTGCGCATACGACTACCGAGCCGCAGAAAGATGGGCGAGTTGGCGATGTCGCGCATGGTGACGTTGGTGATGGTAACGTCTTCGAGCAATCCACCATCAACTGTCTCCAGCGCCAGGCCGCGACAATAGTCAAAGACGCAATTCGAAATCACGATGTTCTTGAACCCGCCGTTGGACTCAGTGCCAAACTTGATTCTGCCGGTCGGACCGCTGACATTGTATCGGTTGTAGTCTCGCTTGAACGTCCCATCAAGAAGCGTGCCTTCGTCATAGCCGCTGACCTGACAGTTGGTGATGGTGACGTTCTCGGTCGCGCGCGCATAACCAAGCGCGAACGAACTCTTCGGGCAAATACCATCGTCAAAGGGCGAGTTGACTGTGCAATTCGAAATCCGGACGTTGCGGCAGGCATCAATGTCGATGCCGTCGCGGTTAGTGTCGATCTTCAAATTGTCGATGGTGAGGTTGTCGACGCCGGTGGCGAGAATTGCAAAGTGGCCGCCATGCAAGATCGTAACATCACGAATGATGACGTTGCGACAGAGCTTGAGGCTAATTGATTTGTTTCCCCATCCCGCCTCAACCGCATCGCGTGGGTTGGGATAGCCGAACGGCGTCTTTGGTTCGCTGGCGCGCGCACTGTTCAAGGCATCGTTCTGCTGTTGCGTGCGCGATTGCGAGCCGCTTCGGACCAGACCTTTGCCCCAAATCATTCCCGGCCCAAGAATGGAAACATTCGACAGGTTCTCGCCCCAGATTAAGCTGTTGTGCCAGTGACTGTGCCCAAAGTCCTGGTACTTTTCCCACTCATTTGGCTCGGGCGGATCGTACTTCACTCCGTCCGCCGGGCTTGCCGCAATCAGGGTGGCGCCCTGATCGAGATACAAAGCGATGTTGCTCTTGAGATGAATCGAAACCGAAAGGTAATTGCCGGCAGGGAAGC
>DATGVD010000475.1:0-4420 GCA_035300785.1 Pyrinomonadaceae bacterium
CGGACCGGCCGACGGGCCTATGCCAAAGAAGGCGGCTAAACGATCGAACACCGAACCGTTTGACCCGCTCTCGAGTTGGCGTTGTTGCTCTTCCATCTTTTCGATGGCGCGGCCGCGCGCTTCAGGATCAAATGGCCGGCCGGGTTCAATGCCACGTCGCAGAGCGACGTACTCATCGCGCATTCGCAGATAAGTTTCTTTATCGATCGATCCGCGCATTCCTGGCGGCAGGTCAGGATCGTTTCCGTCCTCTTCGCCTGGCTGGTTTTGTCCGGCCTGACGATTCTCGATCTCCTTCACTCCATTGTCGCTCTGCTTGCTGGGAGTTGGACTTGCGAACAGGTAAGTCTGCCGGGTGCCGGAAGCCTCCGCGCTACCCTTTCCCGATTCGCCCCTGTTGCTATCAGCCAGCGAGCCGAAGCCCGCGATCATAAAAACCAGAAGGAGACCAACCAGGGGAATCAGCCATGATTTCGCAGGTTTCATTTCAGTAATCAAACTCTAATCTACCAAATGATAAGGTTTGGGGTTAAGGAAAACGCCGCCGCTAACCCGCCTCGCGAAGTAGTCTTCGTTGAGTTCTCCCCAGGCCCTGGTTGACGGGGAGTGCGTTGACGTTCGCCGGCAGGAATCAAAGAAATCACGCGAGGATCATGTTGAGTTTCAGCCGTTCGAGGCATCGAAGGCTGCGCGTCTGGCGGCCGCGGATAAAAAATGCACATATCAATACTCCAGAGGCAGGCGAACTTTATTACCCGGCCCAATGGTTGTCAACGCTGCGGTTCAACCAGGCGCAACTAGGATGCGCATCAACGATGCAGGCGTTGGAATAAAGCGTGTCGCCGTTGCATACTATCACCATGAAATCTCCCAAGCAGAGGTCGAGCCGTTCTTACCACGAACAGGTTCTTGTCGGTGCTTCTATCCTCCTGCTCCTCGCAGGCCTGGCGCCGGCTAAGAGCGAAAGCGCCAGGAAACTGGCGACCTCGGCACTGGCTGTTGCTGATGAGGACGCCGCCTCCGAGCCTTCGAAAAGTCTCAGTTGCCTGCCGAAAGATGTCCGCGCCGACGAAGTGGTCTCGTACGGGCAAAAGGGGAAATCAATCCTGACCGTGGAAAAGAAGCTTGCCGAAATGAAGGCTCGCTGTCGCCGGGGAAAGCTTCTTGATGGCAGAGGCCGCGAGATTCGCTTCTTTCGTTCGTCGTGTTGGGGAAATCCACCGCCGGACTATTTAGAAATCCGCCAGCGAGAAAACGAAGAACTCGCGAAGCTGAAAAAGCGTTACGCGGTGATTGTGTTTGGATGCAATCCGATGATTCAGTAGCGCGGCTCTCTCACTTGGGCCTGGTCTAGAATTTCTGTCCGATCTTCTCAGTGCCGAACGTGCCGATGCCGTTGAGTCGAAACGCGAAGACCACGCGGTTTTCATTGCGCAGGCCGACATTGAAAGTGAAGTACTGCGCGGTGATGGCGCAGCATTTCCAGGTATAACCCGCCGTGGCGGTCGAGCTGATCAGCGAGCGGTTACCCGCAAAGGGATGCTTCTGAAAATCAAAGAAGAGCGACACGCCACCGTACAATCCTTTGTCGCGTTTGCCGAGAAAGACACTTGGGCTCCACTGCGAACCGCGCAGCGTTCCCGGTTCTCTGCCGCGAGCGTCGGCAAATTGCGCCAGGCTGGGCACGAGTTCGACGGCGCGCGCGTAATAAAAGGTGGAGAACGCCTGAAGGAAATCGCGATTGATGCCAAACGTCGCTGACATATCGCGCAGCCCGCTGCTGGTGTCAACGTCGGTGCGAAAGTCAGCTGACAGATTCTGCGTCGGGCGATAGCGCACGTCGACGTTGATTGGCGATTTCTTTCGGGGCGCTCCACCATAGCTGAACCCCGAGAAAGTGTCGATGGGATAGAACTGATTGCGCTGTCCGGGCTTGAGCGCGCCGCCAAAGTAAGGATCGAAGAAATACTTCTGGCGGATCGTTACTGAAAGCGCCTCGTAAGGCTGGGTAGACAGCGGGGTTTTCTTTCCGCGCGCGGCCAGCGCGGCTTTCTTGCCCACGTTCTCAGTCGAGCGCCGCACATAGAAGCGATTCGTAAGACCGTATTCAATCTCGTTTGTGTCGGCGATGGCGTCTAGAAAATCAAACCGAAGAATGCGATCAAAGTCGTCGATGCCGGCGATGCGGCGATAGATGACGTAAGGCTCGATCGTGTGACGAAACAAGATCGAGCCGTCACTGCGGCGAAAATTCCTGGCCAGCGCGGGCGGCCGCAGGTCGAACTCAAGCTCGCCGTAACCGCGCACCACATCGCGAGCGAGCACCAGCTTTGTCGTCGGATCGATCGAATTCGAATAGTAAGTCACGCGCGCGCCGCCCGTCGCCGTCAGCGACCAGCCGGCAAAACTCAGCGGCAGCATCAGACTGGGATGAAAGTCGAACCGCTGTACGATTGACGGCGTCGTGATCGGATCGCGGCCGGCCTCTTGCCGAAAGAGCGCCAGGTCACCGGCAGTTTCCTTGCGGCTGACACCTTCGACGCCGCCTTCAAACGAAAAGTAGACGGGAATACTTTCCAGCCAGCGCAGCGGTGACGGGCGCCGATCCAGAGTAATGCTCGGCAGTTCGCGAATTCTGATCTGCGAATTCTGCAGCGACGTCGCTTGCGAGTTCAAACGCAGATTCAAACTATAGGCGTGATAATTCTTGTTGAGGAAGACTTGCGAACGCTCTTCGGGTGAAATCGCCTGCTGGATTGAATCGGAAAACACCTGGCGAAACGCGAGGCTCGAAGTGATGTTCACGTCAGCCGCCGCCAAAAAGCCGTTGGGAAAATAGTGCACCGCGTCGACGTAGAAACTCGAACCACCCTGATCAGGATTCGTCGCGCTGGCCTTTGCACCGAAGACGCGATCCTTGACGAGATAGAAACCCAGATTGAGAAACGAGCGCGAGTTGGCGCGCGTTCTTAGGTCGGCGCCTACGCCAAAGCCGCGTTTCGAAAAGAGATCTCCGCGCATCGTGAAATCAGCGGAACGGCCCAGCGTTAGATAGTAGGCTTCGGAAAGGCGAAAGCCCTTGGCGCCTGAGGCGCTGAACGTCGGGGTCAGGAACCCCGAGGACCGATCGCGATGCTTGAGTGACAACGAAGCGTACGGCAAATAGACAATCGGGATCTTCTTAACGCGGAACGTCGGCGAGACCAGGCGCACGCGATCGCCGGTCTTGATCCGCGCGCGCTTGGCGCGAAAGCTCCACTTCGGCTTTTCTTCATCGCACGCGGTCACCTCGCCATTGATGATGATGATCGTGTCGAGACTGATCTTCTCGACTCGATCCGCGGTGAAGTACATCCGCGTGCCGTCCTGAGTTTGATTGGTATAGCCGGTCGAGTCGATGAAGAAGCCCGTCTTCGTTTTGTAATTCCATTCCGCGCGGCTGCCGGTGATGCGCTGCTGATCGCCCTGATCGAAGACCACGTTGCCTTCGGCGATCACCATATTCGTCGCTTCGTAGACTGTCACTTTGTCGGCTTGCAGACGGTACGTACCGATGCGCGCGTCGACGTTGCCCTCGTCGACTTCGACAATCGCACCCTTCGTCCCACTCGTAGTTTGCTTGTTGGCATTGACGCTCAGCGTGTCGCCTGCCTGTACCGAAGGCGGCTTCGTGCTGGGCGGGCGCACGGGTTGATCCTGCTGTAGGGGATTGACGTTCGGCGTGTCGGTGATCGGGTTGGTGACCTTGCGTTCGACCGGATTGGTTTCCTGCGCCCACACTGGGCGCGCCCCGGCGAGTCCAAAGGCGATGGCAATCCCGAAAAAGATTGGCAGGAACGAATGGTTCGATCGGGAAGTGACGCGCAAGATAGAGTTATTATCCCGGCGATGAATGAACTTGCGCATCGTCAGCTAGACGTACGAAACCAGGTGCGACTGTTTTTGTGAAACAAACGCGCCGATGCTAACATGCGCCGCCAACGAGCGACAAGGAATGCTCTCGTGGCTACTTGCCTCTCTTTCTCGCTCCAACATAGTTTCATGATCAAACAACGACAGTACCGCGGTGGCTATCAGATTGGAGGACTATTGGAACTCGCTCGAGAGTTGCGAAGCCGGCAAACATCTGCCGAGGCCTTGCTTTGGCAGCTTCTGCGAGATCGTCGATTGCTCGGTTTCAAATTCAGACGACCACATCAGTTCGGTGACTATGTAACGGACTTCTATTGTCGCGAAGCCGACTTAGCGATTGAGTGCGACGGTTCAGTGCACGAACGAAATGAGCAATGGCATAATGATCGGAAGCGTGACGTGTACATGACTGGGCAGGGCCTGCGTGTCCTGAGAATTCCGAACGAACGAATCTTGAATGATACCGCGAGCGTGTTGAAGGAGATCGCGCAGTATCTCCCCTCTCCCA